>JACDED010000139.1 GCA_013816615.1 Bacteroidota bacterium | reverse complement strand
GCCCATAATAGCGTGTATTTCTCCGGCCTTAATTTCTAAATTAATTCCTCTTAATATTTCTTTGTCTCCAATAGAGGCATGTAGGTTTTTTATTGTTATCATGTGGTTGTTTTAAATATTATAACTGTAATCGAATATTTTTAAGTTTAAATTTTTAATAAGAAAATCTTTTTTGTCTTTGTTCCATATAAAAAAGCTTAGTTTATCATCTTGCTCAAATTTTCCGGTAACACCAATGGAGAGTGTGCATTTTTTCCAGTCACAGCAATCTTTTGAGGGTATATCGTTTAAACGATAAGCTAAATACAATTTACTTTTATTTGTAGTATTGGAAGCGTTTAAATTTATCAAAGCATTATACGATGAATTTTTTGAGGTTTCTTTTCGCTCAAATTCAGCAACAATAAAAAAACTGTTTGATTTTTTGGTGATCTTATAATCATAACCAGCGCCGTATTCTACATTTTTAAAATTATAAACACTGTCGTATGCTAATTGCTGATATACACCATTGATCTTATTATCAAAAAGTAATTTTCTTCCTGTTTTGGAATACAATGGTAGTTCATTAGCGCCACCAAGACTATCGCCATATAGTTTATCGGTCTTTAAAAAAACATAACTGTACTTTTCAAAATTCATACCATTACCTTTAAGAATACCGTTTCTGTATTGGTAAATATGAAATAAATTAACAGCAAGAAATAAAAAAGATAAAGCACTTACTGCGTATTTTAATTTTGGACTAAAATTCTGCAGCATATAAGCACCTGCAATTACAAAGACAGGTAAGAAGTCAACAAAAGTTCTTATTCCTATTCCATCAAAATAATTATAGGCCCAATAAGAAGCGAAGATGTAAAAAATAATAGCTATTGAAACAATAAATACAATGCCTTTAAATTTATTGTTCATTAAAATAGAAATGCTTCCAAATAAAAATAAAAAGCAAAGCGGCACATAAATAAATAAACCATTGTTAAATCCAAAAAGCATTTTTATGATCTGTGGATCTGAAAAATAAAAACCATTTCCAGCGTAAGAATCCTGTAATAGCTTGCCATTTTGAAAATACCAAGCCAGGCTTTGGATGGAGCAAACTGCTATTAATACAAAAAAAGAAAAGTAAAGATGTTTTGATCTCACCAACACTTTTAAAGTGCTTAACATATCAAACCTGTTTTGAAAAAAGAAAGGTATAAATACAAGAAGTATTGCATTTACCGGTCTCACTAAAATTATCAATCCAAAAACAACGGCGCTTAAATAAAAATATTTTGCTTTTCGTTTCTGAAAAAGATTTAACACGGTATAAAAAAGTGTACTTGTTAAAGCAAAGGCATATACGTGGGGCATACCCGGCTCATTAACCGTATAATTAAATAAGTGTGTGCCAAAACAACATAAAATAATTAAAGTCGTAATGTAAATTGGCTTTATGTTTAATTGCTGTAATACTCTTCTGGTAAATATAAGGCCAAGTGTACAATAAAAGATCCCTGCAAAATAAATACCTATTTGAAAAGGAGCAGAAAAAGCATTTGAAGCATACCCAAATAGCTTGGAAAAAATAAGTGCGCAAAAAAAGAAAGGTGCTTGCAAAATAGAAACGCCAATTGTATGAACATTAATTGTTCCGGTTGGTGTCTCAATCAAAAACCAATCGTTACCAACCTGGTGTGTAAAGTTGTGATCAATAAAAAGAGAGACTAAATAGGAATAATAATCCCTGGCGTCGCCATCAATTGCAATTTTATTTTCAAAACTCATTACAACTGCAAACAATACAATAACACAAGCTGCTGTAATACTATTGAGATAATTATTTTTTATAAACCAATTCAAAATTTAATTTTAGCCAACACTTCCTTCTAAGCTTACGGCTAATAATTTTTGTGCTTCCACCGCAAATTCCATTGGCAGCTTATTTAAAACTTCTTTACAATAACCATTTACAATTAAACCAATTGCTTTTTCGTTATCAATACCACGTTGCTTACAATAAAACAACTGGTCTTCACCAATTTTACTGGTTGTGGCTTCGTGTTCAACAACAGCGGTTTTATCTTTAATCTCAATATATGGAAAAGTATGTGCGCCACATTTATCTCCCATTAATAAACTATCGCATTGCGAAAAATTACGTGAGTTGGTTGCGCCTTTACGTATTTGAACTAGTCCGCGGTAACTATTGTTACTAAAGCCTGCGCTAATACCTTTTGAAATTATGGTGCTGCGTGTATTTTTTCCAATGTGGATCATTTTTGTTCCGGTATCGGCTTCCTGCATATTGTTTGTAAGAGCAACCGAATAAAATTCACCAACACTGTTATTTCCTTTTAAAATTACCGATGGATATTTCCAGGTAATGGCTGAGCCTGTTTCTACCTGTGTCCAGCTGATCTTCGAATTATCTTCTAAACAAATACCGCGCTTGGTAACAAAATTAAAGATACCGCCTTTGCCATTTTTATCGCCGGGATACCAGTTTTGTACTGTACTGTATTTTACTTCTGCATTTTTATGCGTAATAATTTCAACTATTGCCGCGTGCAATTGGTTCTCATCGCGCTGTGGCGCAGTACATCCTTCTAAATATGAAACATAACTTCCTTCATCTGCAACAATTAGTGTGCGTTCAAACTGACCGGTACCTGTTGCATTAATTCTAAAGTAAGTTGATAATTCCATAGGACATCTAACGCCTTTTGGTATGTAGCAAAAAGATCCATCGCTATATACAGCTGAATTTAATGCTGCAAAATAATTATCAGTATAAGGAACAACGGTTCCCATATATTTTTTAATAAGATCAGGAAATTCCTGAACAGCTTCGCTGAAAGAGCAAAAAATAATTCCTTTTTCAGAAAGAGTTTCTCTAAATGTTGTTTTAACTGATACACTGTCAAAAACCGCGTCAACAGCAATGTTTGACTGTACACCGCTTAAACGTTTTTGCTCTTCTAAAGAAATACCAAGTTTTGCAAATGTTTTTAAAAGCTCGGGATCAACTTCATCCAAACTTTTTAATTCAGGTTTAACTTTTGGAGCAGAATAATAACTGATATTTTGAAAATCTATTTTCGGATAATTTAAATGCGCCCAGTTATTTGGTTCAGGTAATGTTTGCCAATGGCGAAATGCCTTTAAGCGAAACTCTAAAAGCCACTCGGGTTCATTTTTCTTTTTACTGAGGGCAGTTACAACCGCCTCGTTTAAACCGGGTGCAAAAGTATCGGAATCAATATTGGTTGTAAAACCAAATTCATAGTCCTTATTAATATGTTCTTCTAAGATCTCGTTAGCCATAATTATACTGAGAAAGACTCACCACAGCCACAGGTGCGGTTTGCATTAGGGTTATTAAATACAAAACCTTTACCATTAAGGCCCCCGGTATATTCCAATTCGGTTCCAACGAGATATAAAAAGCTCTTTCTATCTACAACAATTTTTATCCCTTTATCTTCAAACATCTGGTCGCCCTCTTTTAACTGGTTATCAAACTCCAATTTGTAAGACAAACCTGAACATCCCCCACCATCAACTCCAACACGTATAAAAGTGTCTGTAGGGCGGTTTTCTGTCTTGATCAGATCAATGGCATGATTCTTTGCATTTTCGGTTACTGTTATCATAACTACTTGATTTAAAATTATTTAACAATTAATCTTAATTAGATTAAATCTAAATTAGTGCAAAAATACCATAAAAACGGTACCTTTACAAGATAAAAACGTAAAAATTAGTGAAGGTTAACTCTTTTCTGTTAAAATGATTGATTTTAAAGAAAAATATAAAACTCAAAATACAAACTATATTAACATTCAATTGATTAAAACCTTTTACTTAACGTACAAAAAAACTAATAATTATATAATAATTTCATGCTCTAGTGAAAACCCTTCTACCCATATTAATTGTTGCTTTTTGCAACGTGTTTTGCTTTTCGCAAGCCAGCGATACATTGTATGTTCATTACCTTGATCATCCACCTTTTTCAACGCTTGAAAACGGGGCACCAAAAGGTTTAGAAATAGACATTATTAATGATTACATCCTGTGGCAAAAAACAGTTAAAAAAACAAACGTAATTCCAAAATATACCAGCTTTAAAGATGTTGATGAGCTTTATGCAAGTGTAAAAAATTCATCCCACAACACAATTGGTCTTGGCTCTATTACAGTTAATCCGGATAAAACAAAAGAGATAGAATTTACTTCTGCCTATTTAAAAAATGTAGCGTTTTGTATCTCTAATGGAAACGCAACAGATATTAAAGCAAAAACACAACCCGAAATAATTAAAACTTTTGGTGTGATGACAGCGCTTACAGTTACAAATACAACATTAAATAAATATGTGAACGAGCTTAAAAAAAGTTATTTACCCGATCTTAAATTAATGGCGCAACCCAGCGGTACCAAGATACTGGATGAGATAGCAAAAAATATTTTATATTTTGGTTATGTAGATGCTATTACGTTTTGGGTGTATGTAAAAAATAATCCAAGTAAATTTGTGAAGATCCAAAAACCACTCATTCAATCAAAAGAAGAGTTTGGTTTTATATTGCCTAAAGGCTGCAACCAAAAAAATTTATTCAACGAATTTTTTACTGGCTTTAAAAAAACAAAAAATTATCCTCTCATCCTCGAGAAGCATTTAGGTTCATACATGGGACAAATAATGGCCATTAATTAAGCATTTATTTTGAACCTTTGCCAATGCAAAAAATTACCGAGATCAAAGAATTTCACATTTTTAAAAAAAGGAAGACAGTAAACGGAGAAACTATTTTTGTTGAAGAAAAAGTATTACGCTACCGCGAAATACCTTATGTTGAAGGTTGGGCAAGATTCGGCCATTTTTTATTGGATTATGTGTTCAGGCTTATTTTTGGACTATTTTTTGGAGTTTTATTAGGACTTGTACTTGCTCTAACAAATAATGTTGAGTTTTTGCAAGATCCGAATTTTGATTTATACAATCGTCTTTTTAGTTGGCTGATCTTATACCCAATGTATTATTTTATTTTTGAATTTACTATGCAGGCCTCACCTGCTAAGGCTATTCTTGGAAGGGTTGTAATAGATGAATATGGAAACAAACCAAGCCCAAAGCAATTTTTTATACGTTCCATTTCAAAAACTGTACCTCTCGAGGTCTTCTCTTGCCTTTCAACATTGGGCTGGCATGATACCTGGAGCAATACCTTTGTAATAAGAAAAAAAGATCTTGCTGAACTAAAACTTCTGCAAAAAATAAATGATATTGGCGACACTTCCGTATCTTTGCCAAAAGAATCATGATCGCAATAGACAAGACATTAATAAGCGAAGACCTGCTGGAAAAAAAATTTGTATGCGATCTTAACGCCTGCAAAGGCGCTTGTTGCGTTGCAGGTGATAGTGGCGCCCCGCTTGATAAAGAAGAATTAGAGATCCTGGATTCTATTGTAGATAAAGTAAAACCCTACATGGTTAAAAAAGGTATTAAAGCAATTGAAAAGCACGGCACTTATGTAGTGGATGGAGATGGCGATTATACGACCACACTGGTGAGCCCCGGCGCAGAATGTGCTTTTGTTTTTTTTGATGAAAAGAAAATTGCAAAATGTGCGATAGAACAAGCTTTTTATGATGGTAAAATAGAGTGGAAAAAACCAATTAGCTGTCATTTATATCCAGTGCGTATTACAAAACATAAAGAATACGACGCTGTGAATTATGATAAATGGAGCGTTTGTAAACCAGCCTGTTCGTGTGGAGAAAAATTAGATGTACCCGTTTACAAATTTTTAAAAGATCCTTTAATTCGTAAATACGGTAAAGAATGGTTTAAAGAACTTGAAAAAAGCGCGAAGCTATTTTTGAAAAAATAATTATATAATAATGAAAATTTTAATTACTGGATCGAACGGTTTATTAGGACAAAAATTAGTTTATAAACTCAGAGACGCAAAAGACATAACTTGTATTGCTACTGCACGTGGTGTGAACAGGTTAGTTAAGCAGGATGGTTATATTTACGATATTTTAGATATAACCAGCGGTAAAGATGTGGATAGTGTTTTCGCAAAGCATATGCCGGATATTGTGATCAATACTGCTGCTATGACAAACGTGGATGCCTGCGAAACAGAAAAAGAAGCCTGTTGGGAAATGAATGTTAAAGCTGTACACAACCAGGTAAAAGCATTAGAGATCTTAAAAAGTAATAACACAGGATATAAGCCGCATTTTATTCATTTAAGTACCGATTTTATTTTTGATGGCACGCATGGGCCATTAGATGAAAATGAAAAACCAAATCCATTAAGTTATTATGCAGAAAGTAAATTAGCTGCAGAAGTTATTGTACAAGGCTGTTCGTTAGATTGGGCTATTGCCCGCACAGTGCTTGTTTATGGCATTGTAGATAATATGAGCCGCAGCAATATTGTGTTGTGGGTAAAATCAAATTTAGAACAGGGCAAAACAATTAATGTGGTAGATGATCAGTTTAGAACACCAACATTGGCCGAAGATCTGGCAGATGGCTGCATTTTAATTGCTCAAAAAAGAGCAACAGGCATTTACAATATTTCAGGAAAAGATTTTTACAGCATTTTAGAATTAGCGCATGTTGTGGCTGATTATTACAAGTTAGATAAGAGCCTTATTAAACCCAGCAAAAGCACGGATATTAAACAACCGGCTAAGCGCCCACCAATTACAGGTTTCATAATCGACAAAGCGAAAAAAGATCTCGGATACGCGCCTCATAGTTTTACCGAAGGGATTAAAATCCTTGAAGACCAGATAAAAGATATGTCAAAATAGGTTAATTAACAGCCTGTTTACAATCTCCGGTTAATATCTTACGTTTAAAACAAAAATGCATCCTTTCTTATTCTTTAACTTTATTAGTTTGAATTAATAAAGTGGCAAGCGGCATCAAAAAACTAGCAGGGCAAACTGTAATTTACGGTTTAGGTACAATTGTGCCACGTTTTTTAAATTACCTTCTCACCCCTTTTCTTACTTACGGATTTACAGCTGCCGAATTTGGTATTAACAGCGAGTTGTACGCTTACATTTCATTTCTTAATGTGATCTTTACTTATGGCATGGAAACTACTTTTTTTAATTTCAACTCAAAGCTTGAAAATAAAAATGAGGTTTTTAGTACTGCATTAACATCGTTATTTTTATCTTCAATCGTTTTTAGTTTATTGCTCATTATTTTTTCTTCAACCCTTGCCGGCGCTCTATCTACACCAAATGCAATTTATCCAACGCAATTTATTATCTGGAGTATTTTGATCATTGCAACCGATGCCCTTATGGTCATTCCTTTTGCAAATTTAAGAGCTGAGAACAAAGCAATAAAATTTTCTTTATTAAAACTGAGTAACGTTATTGTTAATGTTGGGCTTACTATTTTCTTTTTAAAGATCTGTCGTTCGGCTTATCTTAATAACGAACAAAATTTCTATTCCGAATTATATAACCCTGAAATTGGAATAGGCTATGCTTTTCTTGCAAACTTGTTGGCAAACATTTTTACATTACTTTTTCTCGGCAAACAATTCTTATCTATAAAACTCAATTTTAATACCGAATTACTTAAAGACATGCTACGTTATGCCTGGCCTTTATTAATCCTTGGGTTAGCGGGCATGGTAAACGAAACGCTGGACAGGATCATCCTCAAAAAATTAATG
The DNA here is from genome assembly GCA_013816615.1 of Bacteroidota bacterium. Lineage (GTDB taxonomy): Bacteria > Bacteroidota > Bacteroidia > B-17B0 > Aurantibacillaceae > Aurantibacillus. The sequence goes on along the minus strand of JACDED010000139.1, from coordinate 3,522 downwards.
GTTGATAAATCTGAAGCGCAGGTTGCACAAGGTATTTATGGTGCCTGTTATAAGATCGCTATTTTAATGACCATATTTATACAGGCTTTTCGTTTTGCGGCAGAACCTTTCTTTTTTGGAAAAGCAAAAGAAAAAGACTCGCAAAAATCTTATGCCCTCATCATGAAATACTTTATCATCTTTTGTTTATTTCTGTTTTTAGGAACGGTTATGAATCTTGATTGGATACAATACTTTATTGGTGATAATTTTAGAAGCGGGTTAAAAGTTGTTCCTATTCTACTTCTTGCTAACCTTTGCCTTGGAGTAGTTTACAACCTTTCTATCTGGTACAAATTAAGCGGACAAACAAAATTCGGAGCAATTATAGCTATTGTTGGCGCAGTGATAACGATCGTTATTAATGTTATTTTTATTCCCACTTATTCATACGTAGCCTGTGCCTGGGCCACCCTGTCGGCTTATGCGGGCATGATGGTATTATCTTATATTTTAGGTCAAAAATATTTCCCTATAAAATATAACATAAGGGCGCTGAGCGTTTACACTATTGTTGCACTTGGTTTTTACTTTCTTTCTTTCTCATACCAGGGTATAGAAAACACTATTGTAAGGGTATTATTGAATAATTTGTTGGTAATCTTATTTGCAGGGATGGTTTATAAGTTAGAATTTTCTAATCTGAAAAAACTACGCGCAAATGGCAACACTAGCAATCAAAGTAATTAACCAATCCAAACATGCTTTACCTGAATACGCAACAACACAAGCTGCGGGATTAGATCTAAAAGCAAATATTAACGAACCAATTGTTTTAAAACCTTTACAACGTCAGTTAATTCCTACAGGTTTATTTATTGAATTACCAAATTCTCACGAAGCGCAAATTCGTCCACGTAGTGGCCTGGCATTTAAAAACGGAATTACCGTACTTAATTCACCCGGCACTATTGATGCTGATTACAGGGGCGAGATAAAAGTTTTATTAGTGAATTTATCTAACGAAGATTTTACGGTTAATGATGGTGAGCGTATTGCACAAATGGTGATTGCAAAACATGAACAAATTAATTGGGAACAGGTTTCTGTTTTAGAAGAATCTAATCGCGCAGCCGGTGGTTTTGGAAGTACAGGAAAATAAAGATCTATTTACAGAAATTCATTTTTAACTCTTCTGCAATTTGCGAGCCTGATCTTATTGCGCTATTAATTACATCACAGGCTTTTTCGTTATCATGTTGCTTGGCATATAAATAGGCAAGGCCCATGTAGGCGTCAAAATTTTTCGGGTCAAGATTGATCGTTGTTTCGTAATCTTTCAATGCATTTGTTTTATCCCCTAAAAACTCGTTCCAATAAGCACGCGAGTAATATGCTTGCGAATACATTGGCTTAATTGAGATACACGCTGAAAGATCTTCAACTGCACTTTTGTAGTTTTCTGATAAACCGTAAGCAATAGAACGATTATATAAAGCCCTGAAATGATTTGGGTACTTTTTTACAACCATACTAAACTCCGTAATACTTTTGCCATAATTTTTTTCTGAACATAAAATTAAACCGCTTAAATAGTGCGCTTCCATAAATTCAGGAAATGATTTGATCAATAAAGCACATTGCGCATTTGCCAATTTAAGGTTATTAATTTTTAAGTATACAAGGCCTTTATAAAAAAGAGCACTGTCTTTATGATAATTCTTTGCAATGCAAGAATCCATTTGTACCAATGCAGTTTTAAATGAGCTAACAAGAATACACTCTCTTACATTTTCGAAAACGGTTTGCGATCGAACAAAAAAGCTCATCGCGATAAATGTCAATAATACTATTTTTTTCATGTCTTAAAATTCTAAAGCGGGGCATCTTGCAATAGAGTGTCTCCCGGTAAATTTTGAACTCAAACCCATTGGTGTCATTCCTATCATTATTTCATAACTGTTAGGGGCTACTACCCTGGCATTATTTAATGAATAAGAATAACATAAACCTACGGATAAATTTTTTAATATCCGAACCTGGTAAATTGCGCTTAAAAAACTGCCATTTCTTAAGGCAAGGCCAAAACCCATAACGTTTGCGTAATATACCATAATATTAACATCCGCTGCAGGCGCACCAACCAGGGCAGCGTTTACTGTAATTGAAGGTAATAATAAAAATTTATCATTCAAAGGAATAATCCTGCCAAAATCGATAAAAAGTGAGGTGTTTAATTTAGATGGGCTTCCTATTTGATGCTTCTGAAAGTCTTTTAATTGAGCAGTACTTATTTGCCTTGCTGCAATACCAAAAAAGAATTTTTTATTTGACAATCTAAATCCCGGTATTATATCAGGATAAGTGAAAGTAAAAAAATTACTTTTTTGTATTGCGGGGTCGTTTGGATCGAAGCTCCCGGTTTGAATTAAAAATTTTCGCGCGCCACCATAAACACCAAAAGAGGCGATAAGATTTTTTCGCAATAATAAATGAATAGAATAATTTACATAAACGCCTCTATTACTCATCACACCGTGCTGATCCGTATCAATATAAAAGCCAACATTTTGCCAATAGTGATAACTACGCGGCGGACGAATAGTGAGTGAGAAATTAGCAAAGTTTGATTTTGGAGCCTGATCAAACGCTGTCCATTGCCTGTTCATTCCACAAGCGTATGAAAATTCCTGATTAATGTCAGTACCAGCTGCGGCGGGATTCATGCCTGCTTTATTAAAAACATTTTGCGTATAAATGATCGTTTGTTGTGCAAATGCAAAACAACTATAAAATAAAAATATAAAAAATATATTCTTCATTTTTACAAACTAATAACGGCCCACATTCTGCCGGTTTTTCCTTTATCACCACGGTAACTAAAAAAATCATTTTCAAACGTACAGCGATTCATTGTCCAGATATTTTTTTCGTTGATGCCACTTTGCAACAATACAAATTTATTGCAGGCAATAAGGTCTATTTTATTTTCTCTCCAACAAGAAGAAGGAAAGGCTGCTTCTGTAAATTGTTGTATTACTTCTAAACCCACTTCAAAATTATCCTGACAAATTCCCTGGCCAATTGCTACTTTAATATTTTCAGTTTTAGCGCCAAGTTTTTTCATTGCTAAAATTGTATTTTCGGCGATCTTAGTAACCGTACCGCGCCAGCCCGCATGCGCGCCACCAATGATGTTATTTACAGGATCGTGAAATAATAAAGGATAACAATCGGCAATACTTATTGCGAGAACAATATTTTTTTTGTCAGTTATTAAAGCATCACCTTCTTGCTGACCAACTTTGGCAATATTAACTTTATTACTATGAATTTGTTTGAGGAAAGATAGATTATCAATAGATAAATTTAAATTTTGTAAAGCAATGTTTCTGTTTACTAAGATATTTGAAGGCTCATCTGCAAAAACCGATGAAGTTGACCAGCCCAGACCGATTTAAATTGACCACTTGAAACCGGTTGAAATTGACCAGTGCAAACCGGCTCAAATTGACCACCTAAATAGAAGAAAAAAGTTCATGC
>JACDED010000015.1:22586-53690 GCA_013816615.1 Bacteroidota bacterium | reverse complement strand
GATCAAGATCGCGCTCAAAATAAATATGCGGCAAAGCCTGGTTACTGTTGGATAAGGGATTACCTGCTTTAATTTCGCGCGGACCATTTTCTTCAAACGGCTCGTGATGAAAACGTTTGTAAATAAACCTTCCCAATGCGCTGTTGGCAGGCTCTGTCATAATGATCTTGCCACCTTTAACCAAAGTACGCTGCGCTTCTTTTAAAAATAAATAAGGTTTGGGTATGTGATGAAACACATTCAGCATTACAATACTTGCCAGTTCATTTTCTTTAAATGGCATTTCTTCAGCACTAAAAACCATATCTACATTTGGTAATGCTAAAATATCGCTGGTAATAACTTTAGGAAACACGTCCTTTAAAAAGCCGCCACCGGACCCTATCTCCAAATGTTTACCGGTTTTTATTTCTTTTGCCTTTTTAATAAACACATCATACCAATCGTTATACAATTGCTTTAAAAAAGGCTTTTGTAAAATAATATCCCTGTGTGCTAAAGTAGCTTTAGGATCATCGAGTTCGTAGGGTATAGTGTATTTTTTAAACATTATTTCGTGTAGCAAAAATATTAAAATAATGTTCTTCGCCTAAAGGCTCTAATGATCTCACTTTTTCTGCAGTTAATTTTAGAAGAGAATTTTCTTCCAATAAATAACAATTAAATCCTTTTGAAACTAAAAAATTAAAATAATCGTTCACTGAGCTTCCGGCTTTTCTTAAACCGTAAGGCCAAAATTCAGAAATTAATTTTACATCTTTATTCTTCTCAAGAATAGTTTGCATGCCTTGTATAGCCTGCATTTCAAAACCCTGGATATCCATTTTAATAAAATCTACTTTTGTTGCTGATGATAAATGATCATCAATACTTACTGCATCAATTTCAATTTCCTGGTCGTATTCTTCAGGCTTATAAGTCCGGTGATCTACATTTAAATTTTTTGAAGTATAGATCTTTAATTTTTCAGTTTTAGGACCAACCGCTTTATTATTTATTTTAATGTTCTTAAAATTTGCCGTTGCTTTTTTTAAGTGCTCAAAATTCTTTGTATCCGGTTCAAAACAATGTACCGTTCCGTTCCCTCCAACAATATGAGAAAGAATAGTGGCGTAAAAGCCAATGTTGGCGCCAATATCCAGCACAGTATCGTTTTTTTGAATGTGTTTTTTTAAGAGATCTATCTCAAATGCATCCTGCTTGTTCTTAAATGCCTTATACATTGGTTTATATAAACCAAATGCATTTTTGTAAAGAAAATTTCCAAGCTTAATACTGAACGACATTTGCTTAATATTTTATTTCGTAAATATAAGCTTGTTCAAACGCACCTTCGGTATGCACCAAACGAAGCTTTTCAGGATATTTTTGACTGATAGGCCCAAAAATATTATGTACCGTATTAATAAATCCTGCGGATGCGTTATTCGGATCTAAACGTAAACTTGCCAAAATAACATGTGTTACTTTTTTCTCTTTAAAGAAAGCCAGGGCGCTATCGGGATTTGATTGTTCTGTAATGCTGTCTTTTTTAATGACACTATAAATAGGAAAGAACTTTTTGCCTTTACCATATACAAAACTCATAGGTGCTTTTCTGCTGGCCACTAAAGTTTCTTTGCTTAAACTATCAGCGCACCATTCACTGGCTTTTAAGAAATTTTGCCAATCGGGTGTATAACCAAAATATTTATCGCCTTTTAAATTTTTTTGTACAACAGGTAAATTTTTAAATCCTCTTTTAAAAGATGAGATACAAACAGAGCCCAACATAATAATTACAAGTCCTATGTACACCATTTGGCCCATGCTACCGGGTTTATTTGTGAATGCATAAAAGCCATACAGTATTAAAATTAAAAGTATTGGCATGCATATTAAAGTAATACGCGCCTGATCCCAACGGGCCTGAAGAATAAAGTAAGAAAGAATTATTTGGGCACCGGTAAACAATGCGAACAATATCATGACTTTATTTTTGTGTTTTACAATTTGCCAAAAGCCAACCGTAATAATGATGATGGTAAGCACAGTTAAAAAACCATACACTTCAATGTTATTTTCATCTCTCCAACCCAGTAATTGATAAAAGCGTTTGCTTAAGCCTAAATTACAATTATCTATAAAGCGTTGTATAAAGCCCGCTGCATCTTCATCGCCAAGCGCTTTGTTGTAAGGATCTTTTTGCATTAAGATCTTGCTTTGACCTGCGAATTGATTTTGTGCTTTCCAGATACTTCTTACTAAAACTTCATATAGAACTTTGAATATTAAATAACTTCCTAAAGAAAAGCCTGCTGCTTTCCATTTCTTTTCAAAAGCAAAAAATAATAACACAGCCGGAACTACAACAATAGCAGAGCTTTTGCAGGTACTTACCAAAAACATGCTTAAGCCAAAAAGCAACCATAATTTTAATTGAGGTTTTAACTGAACACCATCTTTATTTACAGCATCAATTATTTTTACTGCGTATAAGAAAAATAAGCCTTGCAAAAAAAAGTAAAATGCCTCTGTAAATGTCATGCTGGCATAATAAATAATTAAATGATTTGCTGCCTGGAATAATGCAACCGGAATAAAAACAATAGCGGGTACACGGCCTTTTAATGCTTTGTAAAAAAGCATAAAACCTAAAACCGTAAATGTTACCGAAAATAATTTGAAAAGAATGAGCTTAAATCCAACTATTTTGATCAATAGCCCTAAGAACAAAGGGTATAAAGGTGCATTTTGTGTATAGAAATAATCGGGAAACTCGTTCACATAACGCCAGCCGCCTTCTAAATAAAGGGCATCATCATGCGCTTCGCTAATGCGGGCATTAAACGTAATAAAAGAAAGCAAAAGGCATAATGCGATCAAACCATAATAGATCTTGCTGTCATTTTTGGCCGCCCAGTTCTCAAACTTTTCGTAAGTAGTTTTTGGATTTTTAACTAAAGGTATTGCTACTTTTTTATCCTTGTTCATAGACCCCAAAAATAGCAAATATTTAAACTATTTCGCTATTTCATTTCCTCTTAAATTGTCAAGCATTTCGTTTAAAAGCTCAATTTGTGGGGTGCTTAGATTTTTGAAAATATCTTTTGTGGCTTCGTCAATAAAATCAAGTTCTTTTAATATTTCAAGTCCTTTTTCTGAGATCACAATGTTAACGCTGCGCCTGTCGTTAGGGCATTCGTTTCGGATAGCGTAGCCTTTGGTAACCAGCTTATCAAGTATGCGGGAGGTATCGCTCATTTTATCGAGCATGCGCTCTTTGATACATTTTAATGAGCAGGGATTTGGAGCCTGGCCGCGCAGGATGCGAAGGACATTGTATTGTTGTGTGGTAAGATCTAAGCCTTTAAAAAATTTATCGTAGTGATTGCTGAGCCAATTTGTGGTGTACAAAAGGTTTACGGCCAGTTTTTGTTGTGGCGATTTAAAAGATTTTTGTTGTATTTCGTCTTCCAATAACATTTTAAAAAAAGCCTCCGGATAGAGAACCGGAGGCTAATTTAATTTATTTTTCTTTATTTAACTCAATATTCAGGTCAACTTTTACTTCTTCGCTAACAGCAACACCACCTGATTCTAATGCAGCGTTCCAGCCTAAACCAAAATCTTTACGGTTAATGCTACCAATAACTTTAAAGCCGTTTTTTAAATTTCCGTATGGATCTTTAACCACTTTAGAAGCGCCAATAGCAGTAAATGTTACTTTTTTAGTAACACCATGCATTGTAAGATCGCCTGTTAATATATAAGCTGTTTTACCAAGTTTAGCATTTGGTTTCATGCTTGTGCTTTTAAAAGTGATTTTTGGAAATTTTTCAGCGTCAAAAAAGTCAGCGCTTTTTAAATGACCATCACGTTTTTCGTCTTCAGTATTAATTGAATTTACATCAGCAGAAAAGTTAATTGCAGCGTCTGTAAAGTCCATTTCTGTTTTAGAAGAAGCTGTTCCTTCATATACTTTAAATTTCCCTTCAGTTTCGCTCACCATCATATGAACTACCGAAAAACCAAGTTTAGAGTGAGAAGCATCAACTTTCCAGTTAACTTGTGCCATAGTTGCAGACATCATTAATAGAGATGAAGCTGCTGTTGTAAATAATTTTTTCATGTTTTTGTTTTTTTAAGATTAGGATACAAATTATGTTACAACATTTAGTGTTGTAACATTAAATTGTTAAATTTTTGTAATCAAAAAGCTACCGACTTGTAAATCAGCAAGTAAAAACTCCGAGATGCGTGTCCTTTTCAGGTTTAAAACCTCCGATCCAAGCACTTTGCACATTTTTCTGATCTGTCGGTTCTTTCCTTCTTTTAATACAACTTTAATAGTGGTATTGTTTATTTTTTTGCAAAAACATTCTTTTGTAACGATCTTATCTATTGGTACTCCATTTTTAAAACGTTCAATAAATTCTTCTGTAATGGGCTTATCAAGCGTAACAATGTATTCTTTTTCTTTTTCAAATTTTGGATTACATAAATTCTCAACCCATTTACCATCATTACTTAAGATCAGTAATCCTTCAGAAGCCTTGTCTAGTCGACCAGCTATAGATAATCCTTCAAATCCTTCAAAAAACGGAGATAGATTTTTTTCAATATTTTTATTAAGTGTGCTTTCAAAACCAGTAGGTTTGTTAAACAACAGGTATACAAATTCTTTTTTTTCTCTTACGATTTTACCGTTGATCTTAATTTCTGAAGTATCTATTAACTGGCAGTTTTCAGAAATAATAACACCGTCTATTTGTAATTTCCCATCATCAATAAGCTGTTGCGCTTCTTTATTGCTCAACTTTAAAGTGTGAACTAAAAAATATTTTATGCGGCGGTAAAAACTCATGAACCAAAATTAATCATTAGATTTTAGTCTTAAGTCCTGTCTCTTGCATCTTTTGTCAATAATAGTATAAGTGGTTTTTTAATCGTTTTTAAATAGCCTAATTTTACATAAGTGAAAGAGATCATTTCTATACATAACATTCGTAAAACATATAAAATTGGAGATGAGATCATTCATGCTCTTAAGGATGTTTCTTTAACTATTTACAAAAATGAGTATGTAGCTTTAATGGGGCCGTCAGGTAGTGGAAAATCGACCTTAATGAATATGTTGGGATGCCTGGATAGCCCGTCAGATGGCGAATACATCCTCAACAACCTTTCTGTTGCTAAAATGAGCGATAATGAATTGGCCGAAGTACGCAACAAAGAAATAGGCTTTGTTTTTCAAACTTTTAATTTATTGCCGCGTGCTACAACTCTTGATAATGTTGCATTACCATTAGTATACGCCGGCTTTAGCAAAATAGAAAGAGAGAAGCGGGCAAAAGAAGTTTTAGAAAGTGTAGGACTTGGTAATAGAATGAGTCATAAACCTAATGAACTAAGTGGTGGTCAAAGACAACGTGTTGCAATTGCCCGTGCTTTGGTTAACACGCCCGCCATTATACTTGCCGATGAGCCAACCGGTAACCTCGATAGTAAAACTTCGGTAGAGATCATGGGGCTTTTTGAAGAGATCCATAAAAAAGGCAATACCATTATTTTAGTTACTCACGAAGAGGATATTGCCCTGCATGCCCACAGAATTGTGCGTTTAAAGGATGGTTTGGTAGAAAGCGATACACAAAATACCAGGATCACCACCTATAAAACCAGGATAGACGCTTTTAACTAAAAATAGTTTCTGTAAGGATTAAACCTTTCTTAAATTTAAGCATCTTAGAATTAAAATAACATTACCATGAAAAAGCTAAGTAGTATTTTAATTTTAGGTTTAAGCTTGTCACTTCTTGTTTCTTCTTGTAAGAAAAAGGAAAAAGAAGAAGATAAGGATACCGATTCTGCTGCTGAGAATGCCCTGGCAACAAGCATTGACAATGATATGAATAATATTGCCGACGAGGCCGGCAGAAACAAAAGTATAAGCAGTTATCGCACATCTGAAAATTACGCTACACTTGCGCCCTGCGCTTCGTTGGCGTTTGATACACTTGTAGGCTCAAATCCGGATTCTATTACCGTTAATTTTGGAACAATAAACTGTCTTTGTAATGATGGGCGTTACCGTAGAGGAACTTTACTGATCGTTTATACTGGCAAATACAAAGATTCGTTAACCACTATTACTGTTACTACAAATAATTATTTTGTAAACGATCATAAAGTTAGTGGCAGCAAAACAATAAAAAATTTAGGCCACAATACACAAGGTCATTTGGTTTATGATATAACTGCCAACATTTCTATTCTAAAAGCAAATAACAGTGGTGCCATTCAATGGCAGGCTATACGCAAACGCGAGTGGCTTACAGGAGAGAATACTTTAATGTGGGCAGATGATAAATATTCAATTACAGGTAGCGCAAACGGCTCAAATGCAAATGGCAGAAGCTTTACCTCGGTAATACCAACCAGCAAGCCATTAATAAGAGATATGAGTATTGGTTGCAGAAAACATTTTGTAAGCGGTGAGATACAGCATACGCCAAACGGAAAACCAACGCGCTATATTGATTTTGGAAACGGTGTTTGTGATGACCAGGCAACAGTAACCATTAACAATACAACCTATAACATTACATTGCCTTAAATGCTTTATGTAAAATGAAAATTAACCCAAAATTGTATTAATTTTGGGTTTTTTAATTTAAATATAACAAGTAAATTTAGAGGCAATAATAAGTATTGCAGCAGCGTTAATTGTATAACATGAAATTTTTACTTCCAATATTATTTTGTTCTTTTTTAGGCTTTTCGCAAATGGACTCCAATGCTGTATTTGCGCCATTGGTAAGTATTCATTTGGGTGGCCACCTTCCGGGAGGCGACCTTGCTAACCGCTTTGGAGCAGACCTTAATTTGGGTGGGTCTTTTATGATAAAAACAAAAAAGAACTGGTTATTTGGTATTGAATCAAATTATCTATTTGGAAGAAATGTAAAAGAAGATGTACTTGTGCAGCTTAGAAATGAAGATGGCGAAGTAACCGATAACAGGGGCTACCCGGCAGATATTCGTATTACAGAGCGCGGCTTTGGCATTCATTTAACAGGCGGAAAAATATTTAAATTCTTACGTGCTAATCCAAATTCAGGATTTATGCTTACGGGCGGTGTAGGCTATTTGCAGCACAAAGTAAAATTATATGATGGTCAGCAGGAAGTTGCTTCTATCCGCCCACCGCTTTCTTATGGCCTTGACAGGTTAACCAGTGGCATCTCATTAACTCAATTTGTTGGTTACATGTATTTAAGTGATAACCGCTTTTTAAATTTATACGCCGGGGTAGAATTTTATGAAGCCTTTACTACAAGCGTTCGTAAATTAAATTATGATTCAGCGTTACCGGATAATAAAAAGCGTATGGATAGGTTGTATGGCTTAAGATTTGGTTGGATCTTACCTTTGTATAAAAAGAAGCCGAACGAATTTTACTACAACTAACGCTAAAAATATGTTCCTGTACAATTTAGTAATTTATTTATACGGCATTGTTATTAAACTCGCCTCAATAAATAAACTAAAAGCCAGGCAATGGGTTGCAGGACGTAAGAACTGGCGCGATCATCTCGAGAAAAAGATAACAGCTTTAAATTCGCAAAATATTATTTGGGTGCATTGTGCTTCGTATGGTGAATTTGAACAGGGCAGGCCATTGATAGAAGCGATAAAAAAAAAACATCCTGATCATAAGATCGTATTGAGTTTTTTTTCACCAAGTGGCTACGAGGTTTTTAAAGACTGGCGTGGGGCAGAGGTGATCTGTTATTTGCCTTTGGACACAAGATCGAATGCAAGAGATTTTATAAGAATCGTAAAACCAAAAGCTGCTATTTTTATTAAGTACGAATTTTGGCTTAATTTTTTATTTACTTTAAAATCGCAAAATATTCCTGCTTACCTTGTGTCAGCGGTTTTCAAACCACACCATCCTTTCTTTAAATGGTACGGTGGCATTTTTAAACGATCATTAAAAACATTCAATAAATTATTCATCCAGGATGAAGCCTCAGGAAATTTATTAAAGAAAATAGGTATTGAGAATTTTGAAGTCTGCGGTGATACCCGTTTTGACAGGGTTGTAGAGATAAAAGAAAATTTTACTGAATTACCATTTATAAAACAATTTTGTGGTGATAGCAGGATACTGGTAGCAGGAAGTACATGGCCCGGCGACGATGAGTTATTAATCGAAGCCTTTAAAGCCTTGAATTTACCGGATCTAAAGCTCATTCTTGTTCCGCATAATGTAGATGAAAAAGACATTCAAAAATTAAGCGTTTTACTCGAAAAAAACAGTCTTGACTTTCATTTATTTTCAGAGCAAAAACCGGGGGGGAGTTCAAAAATATTGGTAGTGGATACGATTGGCATGCTTTCAAAAATTTATAATTACGCTACAGTAACTTACATTGGTGGTGGTTTAGATGAAGGGATTCATAACTGTTTAGAACCTGCCGTTTATTTTAAACCCGTTATTTTTTATGGTAACGATTATCATAAATATAATGAGGCAGTAGAGTTAATAGAGTTAAAAGCAGCTAAAAATATTTTATCCTCAGGTGCGTTAGCGGCAGAGATTTCGGGGTATTTAAATAACAAAGTAGTTTTAACTGAAATTGAAAATAAACTGAAATTGTATTTCCAGGAAAAATCAGGAACTACTAAAAAAGTGTTGGAAATAATTAATTTGAGTTAACTGTTTTTAATGCCGATTGCCATAAAAGATCGGCACTTTTTTCCCACGAAAATTTCTGTTTCTGTAAATTTCCTTTATTTATAAGGCTTTCACGCAGTTGAGGATCTTTGTGAATTTGCAACATGGCATTTTTAATATCGTTTACTTCCAACGGATCTACATAAACGGCAGCCTCGCCTGCAATTTCGGGCATGCTGGTAACCTTGCTGCTAATAATTGGAACCTGGGCCTGCATAGCTTCTACCAAGGGAATACCAAAGCCTTCGTAATATGGCACAAACGTTAAAGCCATTGCGCTTCCTAAAACAAGATTCAGATCTTCATCCGCTAATCTTCCTGTAAAAACAATCTCTTCTTTTAAATTGGTTTCAATAATTATTTTGTGGATCTCTGAAAGTCCCCAATAATGGGGTCCGGCAAGCACCAGTTTAAGGTCAGAGCCGCTTTCTTTTTTAAATAAAGAAAATGCACGAATAAGATTTGTAATATTTTTGCGCGGATGCAAAGACCCTACGTTCACAAAATAATTTTTTCCGGCAGTATATTTTTGTTTCGTTTGCAGTTTTGCAGCCTCATCTACGGGCTTAAAAAAAGAATTAATGCCATTGTAAACCACATCTATTTTATCTGCATTAATACCATAATTTTTTACGATATCCTGTTTGCTGTACTCCGAAACAGTAGCAATGCGGCTTGCTTCCTTCGCGAATTTTGGAAAATAATAATTGTAATATTTAGAAGTTAACCATTTACTATCCTGCGGGTGATGTAAAAAATTAATATCGTGTATAACGGGTAGCTGTTTGCATTTAGCGCCAAGCGATAAAAAACCGTCGGGTGATAAGAACAGATCAGGTTGCATTTTATTTAGCAAACCCTTCACCGAATGCTGAAACCAGGCGTAATATAAAAAAGGATGTCTTGCCTGTGGCGATAGAACCAGGGGAGTAACATTATCTGCAAAAATAAAGTCTTCGTTAAAATTACGGTCAAATACAAAAACAAAATGTACATCGGGGTTTTTAGCCGTTATTTGCTTTAAAGTTTGGTATGCAAACCAGCCCATACCTTCAAGCCTGTCTTTTAGTAAAATTCGTGTATTTACAACTATTTGCACAGCGCAAATCTATGAATTTAGATTAGTTTTAACCATAAAAAAGCCTATATTTGCTGCTTTTTGTGCAAAAAAAGAAGTTCATATTTGATCTAGCTATCCTACTGATTCTTAATTTATTAATTAAGCCTTTTTGGATATTAGCAATAGAGCCAAACGTTCAAATGAATGTTGGTAATGCAAGCTATGGTGAGTACTTTGTTTTATTTAATTTTTCCTTCCTTATAAATATTTTGTTGGATTTTGGATTAACCAATTTTAATAACAAAAATATTGCACAAAACACTCACTTATTAAGTAAGCATTTTAGTAAAATGTTGAGCCTAAAATTTGTTTTAGGCTTATTTTATATCACTGTTACATTACTTATTGGTTTTTTTGTTTTAGGGTTTGAGATAAGATATATGAAACTCTTAGTGATCCTTTGTATAAACAATTTCTTTTTAAGCTTTATACTTTTTTTACGCTCTAACTTATTGGCGCTGCATTTATTCAGGTTAGATAGCATCATGTCGGTTCTCGATCGTGTTATCATGATGATCATCGTTGGTGCCATGATCTTTAGTATGTTTGGCTTGGAGGTAGATATAATGAATTTTGTGTACGCGCAAACCATAGGTTACGGGCTTACAGCCTTAATAGGTTTTTTAGTAGTACTAAACAAAACACATACATTTAAGCTCAATTGGGATTGGGCCTTTAACCGCATGATCCTTAAAAAAAGTTTTCCTTTTGCCATTTTGGTTTTATTAATGACATTTTACAACCGTTTGGATAGTGTTATGATAGAGCGTATGTTGCCGGGCAATCTTGGAAAAGAGCAGAGTGGTATTTATGCAAAAGCCTTCAGGTTATTGGATGCTGCAAACATGATCGCTTATTTATTCTCAGTCCAATTATTGCCCTTGTTTAGCAGGATGATCAAGAACAAAGAGAATATTGAAAAAATTGTAAAATTAGCTTTTACGCTTTTACTTACGCCTGCATTAATCGTTTCAATAAGCAGCTTTTTTTATGCTGATAGATTTTGCGAATTTTTATACAAAGGTAATTCAGAAGGCTACCAGATCCTTGCGCTTTTAATGAGTTGCTTTACAGCTATTTCTATAACATATATTTTTGGTACTCTCCTTACAGCAAATGGTAATTTAAAGTACCTTAATTTAATGGCAATTAGCGGTATTTTAATAAATCTTATTTTAAACTTTATCCTTATTCCTAAAATGCATGCGTTGGGAAGTGCCATTGCCAGTGTAGTTACACAATTTTTAACCTGCCTTATACAGGTCTTTATTTCTTACAAAGTGTTTAATTTTCATGTCAATAAGCGCCTGCTTATATCGCTGGTTTTATTCATCGTAGGCATTGTATTTACCAACTATTTTACCATGAATATAACCACAAATTGGATCTATAATTTCGTAATAATGCTTATATTTAGTGGCTTATTAGCGTTTATTACCGGAATGATAAATCCAAAATCCGTATTGCGTTTCATAAAATATAAATAATATGATTGAAGAGATCACAGCTAAAGAACTAATATTAAAAATAATAAAATGGCGAAAGACCTTTTTTATAATTACACTTGTTAGCGCCATTGCAACAGGAATACTTGTTTTTTTAATGCCAAAACAATACAAATCAACTGTAGTGTTATTTGCAGCACGCCAGTTCTCTGTTTCAAAACTTGTAATTGAGCCAAATTCAGGTAACCAGGAAGATTATATGCAAATTGGTGATGAAGATGATGTTGAAAAGCTTATTCAATTCCTTAGCTCCGATGCTTTAAAATTAAAAGTTGCAAATGCCTACGATCTTTGGGATAGATGGAATATTAAAGATACCGTGTTTGGTTACCATTATTTAAAATTAAAATGGGACGATATGGTAACCATTAAGAGAACAGAATTTAACAGCGTAAAAGTAGAAGTATACGATTATACTGCAAATGGTGCAGCGAAGGTAGCAAATGGTATTTCAGACTATTGTGATACTGTTAGGCATGAAATGACAAGATCTATTGCATCAGAAGTACTTAAGATCGTTAAAGGAGAGTATGATAATACACTCCTTAGGATGAAAGAACTTGAAGACAGTTTAACTGTTTTAAGAAATCTTGGTGTTTTGCATTATAAAGAACAGGTGAAAGCTTATTCGAAAAGTTATGCTAAAGCAATTGAGAAAAACGACGCAGGTGCAATGAAACGTCTTGAAGCAAAATTAGACACCCTTAAAAAATATGGTAGCGCTTACCAGAACATTCACGATAATTTAGAAAAATACAGTTTTAAATATCCTGATATTAAAGCTAAATATGATGAGGCACAGGTAAATTACAATACACGCATGCCGGGTAAATTTGTGGTTGAAAAGGCCAAGCCAAATGAGTACAAAGCCAAGCCAAACCGTTTATTGTTTTTAAGTGTCACAGTTATCGCAAGTAATTTATTGGGGTTCCTGCTCCTTTTGTTCCGCGAGAAGTTTAATAAAATAAAAATCCAAGACTGACTGACCATGGAAAATTTAAACTCTTTAACTATTGTGCAAATTATTATCAGAAAATGGAAATTATTTTTCGTGATCATGTTATGCGCTGCTGTATTAGCATTTGCTGTTTCTTTTTTAATTAAGGATAAGTATAAGTCAAATTCGGTTGTTTATCCTGTTAACTTATTTCAAAACTCAGAAGAATCATCAAGCGAACAATTACTACAATATTTTTTAAGTGAAGATGTAAAATATAAATTAGCCAAAGACTTTGATCTTTTTAAAAGATATGGTGTTGATACCATGAGCACAAAAGGAGGTAAGGCCTTATTTAATTTTATGTTCCAGGAAAATGTAACCGTTTCGCCTACAATTTACGAATCAATCGAGATCACTGTAAAAGATGAAGATCCACGCTTTGCTCAAAAATTAAACAGGGCGCTTATCGCTAATACAAATGATCTGATAAGGGAAACTAAAAGAAAGGTTGTTAAACAATATCTAGTAAATACAAAACAGGTAATTGATATTCAATCAAAGGAATTAGATTCATTAAGCTCAGCAATTTTAAAAATAAAAACAGAATACAATATCGTTGATGAAAAAGATCAGGCTAAATATTTAAGTAAACAAATGTCAACCGGATCCAGCCTTAATGAAAATGCTCAATTACAGGCAAAAGGAATTAAAGAAAAATCTACTGAATTAAAGATACTTGATGGAAGGATCAAATCAACATTAAAATCCTATTCAAAGATCAAAGAAAAGAACGATAGCTATTTATTGGATGTTGCCGGTGAAATGGATTTTTACACTTACGTAAGTAAGCCTGATCTCCAGGATAAAAAATGTTCACCTGTAAGATGGATCATTGTGCTTGTATCAACTATCTCTGCTTTTTTCTTTACACTTGTTTTTATTCTATTTAAGAACCGTTCAAAAGATCTGATCTAAAAATTGGCCAGGTATTTTAAAACATATTTATTTCCATTATTAATTTTGGCATACATTCTTGGTAATGCCTATGTAATGGTGTATAAAAGGGATATGTTCTATCCTTACAATATGTTGCCCGTTATTTTAATTATCGTTTATACTGCTATTTTTCATTTACAAAAACTTGTTTTCTTTCTCGCGTTTTGTACACCACTGGCTATCTCTTTAAAAGAAATGGGATTATCAGATGGTATGGACCTGAGCTTGCCTTCAGAGCCTTTAATGGCAGGAATAATGGTGCTTTATATATTTAATGAATTTAGCTCGCGCATAACAGATAAAAAATTTATTAATCATCCTGTTACTATTTTGATCGTTGTGCAATTAAGCTGGATGTTCTTTACAAGTTTAACAAGTACTGAAGTTTTGATCTCACTTAAATATCTTGTATCGCGTTTGTGGTTTATTTTTAGTTGTTACATTATCATGCCGCACCTGTTCCAAAATAAAAAGAATGTGATCACTTTTATTTATTGTTATGCAACTGCATTGGCATTGGTTGTTTTTTATACAGTATTTCAGCACGCTAAATTTAATTTTAATGATAAGGCTGCCGATTGGGTAGTATCTCCTTTTTACAATGATCATACAGCGTATGGAGCAGCATTGGCCATGTTTATTCCTGTAATGTTATGTTTTACATTCATTAAGAGTATTTCAAAATTTTTACGAATATTTGCTTTAGCATTATTTTGCCTGTTTGTTTTTGCTATTATTTTATCGTTTGCCAGGGCAGGGTGGTTAAGTTTAATTGTTGCTTTCTCTATTTTCGTAACACTTATTTTAAAAATAAAATTCAGAACTATTTTATTTACTTTAATTGTTTTTGGCAGTATTTTTTATGTTTTTCAAACAGAAATATTTATTGCTCTTGGAAGAAACAATACGGATGCTGAAGGAAGTTTCTCTAACAATATTGAGTCCGTGTCCAATATCTCAACAGATGCCTCAAACCTTGAACGATTGAACAGGTGGAGCTGCGCTATTCGGATGTGGGAAGACAAACCTGTTTTAGGCTGGGGACCCGGAACATACATGTTTAAATATGCGCCTTACCAGTTAAGCAGCGAAAAAACCATTATCAGTACTAATTTTGGAACGAATGGTAATGCCCACAGTGAATACCTGGGACCTTTATCTGAACAGGGAATCTTAGGCTTGCTTATTGTTGTTGCCATACTTTTATATTGCACATCGCTTGGTTACAGGCTTGTGTATACTGTTGCCGAACAGGAAGTAAGAATACTGGTAATAGGTTTGTTTTTAGGATTAATGACCTATTTCGTGCACGGTTTTTTAAATAACTTTTTAGATACAGATAAACTCTCACTGCCTTTTTGGTCATTTCTGGCTGCTTTGGTATGTATTGATCTTTATTATAAAAAGAAAGAAAAGGTAGTTAAGACCTTACCGTCCTAAAAGCTTCGTTTTTTTTATTATATTTGATTATATCTTAAAATAAACGAACATGAAAAATATCTTCGCACTTACAGGTTTAGCAAGCATATTAGTTTTAAGCGCTTGCCAGAAAAAAACAGATTGCACTGCAAATATTATTTGTAACGATGCGCAGGGTAAGCCTTTAAATGGCGTTGAGGTTCGTTTATTTGCAACAGTGGGCACCAACCCTAAAAAAATTGCCGATGTTAAGGCAAACGGTGTAACTGATAAAGATGGTAAAGTTTCATTTATATTTCAATTGCCTGCTATTTTTGATGTTAACGCTGCTGTGGGTACAACAACTGCAAGCACCATGATTAAATTAGAAGAAGGCAAGACCTCAGAAAAAGTTATTGAGCTTAAATAATTTTTAAAAGTGCAGGTCGCTTACTTTTAAAGTTAGCAAAGCAATATCATCCGGAAATTCATTCTCGCCTTTAAACTCTTCTGCATAAAACAAAATGGATTTGTTTAAGAATTCAGGCGTTGCTTTATTATTTTTTTCCATCAGTTCTTTAACCGATTCAACAGTTACGGTTTCATTTTCTGTATTAACCGTATCCGTTAAACCATCCGTGTAACACAATAAAGTGAATTCTGAGGTGTAGTTAAAGGTCTCCACATTAATTAAGGGTAATACTTCCGCAATGCCTAATAGGGCACATCCATTTGCAAGTTCCGTAAATTTATTTTCGTAATAAAAGATAGGAGGGTTGTGGCCTGCATTAATATAAGTAAGCTGTTGACTTTTTGTATTTAATTTTGCAAGAAATAAGGATACGAATTTTTCATTTTTGGCATTTGTAATTACTCGCTTGTTTAATTCAATAACAATATCTTTTAAATTGTGAGTGAATGTAATTAAGCTTTGTAAAGTAGCCTGGATATTGCTCATTAATAAAGCAGCAGCAACTCCTTTACCGCTTACATCAGCTACACAAAAAATAAATTCGTGGTTATTTAATTTAATAAAATCATAATAATCGCCACCAACCTGCTGGTGTGGTAAATATCTTGCGGCAACCAGTAAACCGTCGGAGTTTGGCAGATCTTTCGGGAAAAGCATTTGCTGCATACTTTGCGCCAGCTCTAACTCCTTTTTTATTTGTGCTCTTTGAATATTCTCTTTAAATAATTTTTTATTCTCAATAGCAACAATAATAATATTGGTAAGCGTTTGAACGAAAGGTAAATGCTTAATTGCCGCGCTTAGTTCCAGTTTTTCCTCATTCACATCACTTAGCAATACATAAGCCATTGGTGTTTTTTTATGGTATACCGGTATTACAATTTCAAACTGCTTGCTTAATTCACCTTTGCTAAAATTAATGGTCTCAATTTCGCTGATGGATAATAACTCGTTCTCGAACTGAATTGTGCCAACGTCTTTTTTAATACCATATCTTAAAAGGCATTTCCATTCATTATCAAAACTAAATAATACAAGTTTACCAACGCCCAAACGGTTCTCTAAAATATCCTGGAAAAGATCGAGTAGCTGCGCAGTAGAAAAATTATTATTAATTGCCTTGGTAACTTCAAGCAGTGCATTCAGTTTTAGATCCTGAATGTGTTTTTGTTGCGATATTTTTGATTGATCAGCCAATTCTTAAATTAAATAAACGGCTTCTTTACCTTTTTTTGAAAGATCGGCCTCAATATGTTCCTGTAATGTAGTGCTTAATCTAAGTCCAACAAAATCTGCTTTCACCGGGAAGCGGGTATGGCTTCTATCTACTAAAATAACCGTATTTATTTTTTTTACCGGTTTATCTAAAAATAATTTCACAGCGTACATTAATGTTTTGCCACTATTTAAAACATCATCAACAAGAATAATGGTTTTATTTATAAATGCTTTTTCTTCAAAATCTGTTTTTGGTTCGCCTTCCCATGGCTTTTCTTTATTTAAAGAGATCTTGCCCAAAGTAATTTTTAATGGCGAGATCTTTTTTAATCTTTCCGCTAAATGATTGGCTACTTTGTAACCATTGCCTTCAATACCAACAATTAATAATTCTTTTTCTGAAAAATTATTTTCGTAGATCTCATAAGCCAGGCGGCTTAATTTTTGTTCGATCTGAAGAGTATCCAGGATCTTTACCTTGCTCATTTATAATTTTTTATTAATTGCTTTAAGGTTTGTTTTACTTTATCATTTGGCTCCACCAAAGGTAAACGAACATAAGGATCGCATTTTTTTAATAAACTTAAAGCGTATTTAATGCCACCGGGATTTCCATCTGCAAAAAGCTGATCGGTAATATCTACTAAACCATAATGTAATTTTTGTGCCTCGGTGAGTTTATGCTTCAGGCTTAATCGTACCATCTCACTATAATTTTTAGGAAAAGCGTTTGCAACAACCGAGATCACACCATCGCCACCCGCAGCTATTACAGGCAAAGTTAAATTATCATCGCCGCTAATTACCAAAAAATCTTTCGGACGGTTTTTAATGATCTTCATTATTTGTTCAATACTGCCGCTGGCTTCTTTAGTAGCAACAATGTTTTTAAAATCTTTTGCAATACGAATTTGTGTTTCCCAGGTAACATTACTTCCGGTACGGCCGGGAACGTTATATAAAATAATGTCTTTATTAGTTGATCTTGAAATTGCTTTGTAATGCTGGTAATAACCTTCTTGTGTTGGTTTATTGTAATATGGCGCAACCGATAAAATAGCTTCAAAAGGTTTAAGATCTGTTTTCTCAATAGTTTCAATCACTTCGGCAGTATTGTTACCACCAATGCCAATAACCAAAGGCAATTTTTTTGCATTGGCTTTTACAACCGTGTCAATTACAATTTTCTTTTCTTCTTTGCTTAAGGTAACGCTTTCACCGGTTGTTCCTAAAACAACAATGTATTCAACTTTACCATTGTGTAAATGTTTTACAACCTGCGTTAACGCGGCTGTATCAACAGTTCCTTTTTTGGTAAAGGGTGTAACAATTGCCACCCCTGTGCCTTTTAAATTATTATTACGCATAATTAAATATATAAAAATTATTTTAAATTAAAATATTCTGTGGCCATCATGGCAATTTCGTTACCATAAGCTAAGCTGGCTGTAGCAGCCGGACTAGGACTATTAATTACATGCATGGCATTACCATGTTTCTCAATCTTAAAATCGTCAAGCATTTCACCTTCAGGCCCTAAAGCCATTGCACGTATACCGCAACGTGCGGCAACGATCTCATCCATCTCTAAACTTGGAATTAATTTGCGTAAACGATTTAAAAAATAAGTTTTGCTAAACGCGCCGCGGTATTCATCCATACCAAAGCGCCAGTGTTTTCCGAAAAATTTCCAGGTACCTTTAAATCCAAAAGCATCAATGGTATCTTTAAAACTAAAAGCAGTTTTGCTATAACCTTCGCGATCGAATACAAAAACCGCGTTAGGTCCGCATTCGGTGCCACCGTGTATCATACGCGTAAAGTGAACGCCTAAGAAAGGGAATTTAGGATTTGGTACAGGATAAATTAAATGATTTACTTTATGTAAGCCTTTTTCAGTTAGATCATAGTAATCTCCCCTAAAGCCAATGATCTCTGCATCACTTTTCTGACCTTCCTTCTTCGCCATTCTATCAGCTTGTAAGCCCGAAGTCGTAATAATATAATTCCCAATAAATTTATTGGTTTTTGTAATAACAGTTGTGCTTTCCTGGCCTCTTTCAAAACCAACAACGTGTTGCGAGGTCATTACTTTACAGCCATTATTTTTTGCGTGAATTAACTCAACATATTTTTTTGCAACCTGGTCATAATCAATAATACCGGTGCAACCCACACGAATACCTGCAATACCTTCACAAAAAGGCTCAATTTCTTTAATGCGTTTCGGATCAATGATCTCCATGTCCTCAACGCCGTTAGCAACGCCATTATTAAATACTTTGGTCATGTGTGCCAGTTCACTTTCGTGAGTAGCAACAATAATTTTGCCGCAAATATCATGTGCTATTTTATGATCCTTTGCAAATTGCACCAATTCTCTTCTGCCGTCAACACAGTTCTTTGCTTTGTATGAGCCCGGCTTATAATAAATACCACTGTGAATAACGCCACTGTTGTGGGATGTTTGATGTTGTGCTACTTCTTTTTCTTTTTCTAAAACCAAAATAGTTTTATCAGGATGGTAAGTGCAAAGTTTATAGGCCGTAGCAAGGCCAACAATACCACCACCAACAATTATAATGTCGAATTTTTGTTCCATAAATCAAAGCATAAATGTACCAAATAAAGCCGGAATTTTGCTTTATCTTTACATTTTTAGTTTTATAAAATACAATATGAAAATAATTTGCATAGGCCGTAATTATGCCGAACACGCTAAAGAAATGAAGGCCGATCTGCCTACAGAACCGGTGTTTTTCATGAAACCAGATACGGCTTTATTAAAAGAGGGCGATTTTTACATTCCTGATTTTACAAAGGATCTTCATCATGAAATAGAGCTGGTTTTAAAGATCTGTAAGGCCGGAAAGCACATTGAAGAGCAGTTTGCCAACAAATATTATGATGAAATTGGCATTGGAATTGATTTTACCGCACGCGATATACAGGCAAAATGTAAAGAAAAAGGTTTGCCATGGGAAAAGGCCAAAGCTTTTGATAACAGCGCTCCTATAGGTTCTTTTGTGAAGAAAGAAACACTTGAACCTCGCAATATTAATTTTGAATTAAAAGTAAATGGCCAAAGCAGGCAAATTGGTAATTCGGGCGATCTTATTTTTTCATTTGATAAGGTAATAGCTTACGTTTCGCAGTTTGTAAGCTTAAAAGTGGGCGACCTTATTTATACCGGAACCCCCGAAGGTGTTGACGGCGTTAAGGTAGGGGATACTTTGGAAGGTTTTTTAAATGGAAATTCATTCTTAAAACTGAACATTAAATAGTACGATGCTAAAAAAGATAGCGATAGGATTTGTTAAATTTTACCAATATGCAATAAGGCCCTTATTGCCCAATTCGTGCAGGTATACACCTTCGTGCAGTCAATATTCTATCGATGCTATAAATAAATACGGGGCTTTAAAGGGTAGCTGGCTTGGTCTTAAACGCATTTTACGTTGTCATCCCTGGGGTGGCCACGGTTACGACCCGGTTCCATAAATCGCATTTTTTTTGTAAATTTGATACATGATCAAACCAGGAGCATTATTTAGTTTATTATTTATTGGATCATTACTTTTTGTTTCTTGTAAAAAAGACCAGGAGATAGGGCCTAAAACAGAAACACCTGTTACAAACTCAAAAACAAGCGCTGTATTTAATTTTAAGGCCCTTGCCGATAATTTACCTTTAATACCAAATACAAAATGGTACGTAAATGCAAATGGTGATAATTATACTGTTACCCGATTTAATTATTACATCAGTAATGTAAAATTGAAAAAAGACGATGGTTCTTTATTTTACGAATCAGAAAGCTATCATATTATTAAACATTTGGAAGGCGCTAAGTCGTTTACTGTTTCGGGTATGCCGGAAGGAGATTACGATCAGGTAGAATTTACAATAGGGGTAGATAGCGCAAGAAATGTGAGTGGCGCGCAGGTTGGCGATCTTTCTCCTGATTCAGTAATGTTCTGGACTTGGAGCACCGGTTATATCTTTTTTAAGCTGGAAGGCGAGTATCAAACATTAACCGCACCTGTTGGCGCTACTTATGCCATGCACGTTGGCGGTTTTAGTGGGAAAGATAATGCATTAAAAACATGCACCTTCAATCTTACCAATAAAATAAGCATAAGAAATGACAAACAGCCAAAAGTTTTTTATGACGTAAACGTTAACGAGATCTTTACCAATCCAACAACCATTGATTTTGACACCTATTTTGTGATCACCAGTGGCCAGCATGGAAAAACATTAGCTGGTAATTACAGCGATATGTTCTCTGTAAATCATATTGAAAATTAGTATCCTTTTTTCAAAATAACGTTACATAAAGATCAGAACCCATTTTAAATATTTAATTTTTCTTTTTATTGTTACAAAAGGTATTTCCCAAAATGTAATTATAAAAGGTAAAGCGCATATACAGTATGCCGGTAAAACAATTCAGTTAAGCTCTTTAACCGATTATATTACCAATACTAAACAAAAGGAAGACATTGATACCATACAAAGCGATGGTTATTTTGAATTGCATTATCAAACAGGTTTTACAAGACCAGTTTTTTTAAACATAAACAATGTAGTTGCTAAAATGTATGTACAGCCCGATTTTGTTTACGGCATTACTATTCCTGAACTGGAAAAAGATTTTGATTATAAGAACGATGCTGAATTACCAATTGACATTGGTATTATTGGAAATGATTCAACAGAGTTGAACGTGCTTACTTTTGATTTTCAAAAACAATTCAATAAATTATTTGATGGTAAAGATGGAAGGTTTCTTTCGCGTCCAATGATATTTAAACGTGCCGATACTCTTAAAAAGATCTCATATACGCGTTACCAAACAATAAAAAATCCTTACTTTTTAAATTATGTTGAATATTCTATCGCATCAATTAACGCAAGTGTTTCGCGGGGAGAGAATTATTTAATTAACGGTTATATTAGTAATAAACCCATTCAATACGATCATTATGAGTACATGCAATTTTTTAATGCGTGTTTTAAAGGTTATTTAAATACTTATGCTTCCTCACAAAAAGGACAAACACTTTATAATATCATTAATGTAAAAGGAGATTATAATGTGCTTTCTGATTTTTTAAAGAATGATAAATTTTTAAAAGCAGATACATTAAGAGAATTAGTGATCTTAAAAAATTTATGGGATCTTTATTTTAACGCCGATTTTGTGCCTGAGGCTATAGCGCAAATTACTTCGCAGCTACACCAAAAAACAAAAGTAAAACAGCATAAAAAAATTGCCATAGCCATGCTAGCGTATTTTAATAAAATGCAAACGGGTTCTGCGGCCCCCGGTTTTACGGCCCGTACAAAAGAGGGTACTATTGGAACTTTAAATTCATTTAAAGGTCGTTGGGTGTATTTAAATTTTTTCTCTACTGCCAATGTTGAAAGTTTAAGAGAAATGCCAAAGATAGATGCGCTCAGAAAAAAATTCGGGGATAAAGTAGTTTTTGTAAGTATATGTTTGGATGATAGTTTAAAAAGCTATACCAATTATTTAAAAACCAATCCAAAGTTTAACTGGAGCATTTGGTACAATTACGATAAATCAATTACCAAAACAGCAAAGGATAATTATTTTGTTACCGGTACCGAAGCTTATTTTTTTATCAATAACACCGGTTATTTGGCCCAATCGCCGGCTTTAGCACCATCAAAGGGTATTGAATATAAATTAAATTATATCTTTAAGCCCACGCGGCGCAATACAAAAACCGGTATCCGATAAATTTGTGAATACAAAAATAAATAGCACTTCCATTTGGCCTGAGCAAATTGTTTATGAAGACAATCATATCATGATCATAAATAAAATGCCATCAGAAATTGTACAAGGTGATAAAACGGGTGATATGCCCTTAAGTGAAAAAATAAAAAATTTTATTAAGGTAAGAGATAATAAACCGGGCAATGTTTTTTGTGGTGTTATTCATAGGTTAGACAGGCCTGTGAGCGGTTTAATTATTTTCGCAAAAACAAGTAAAGCACTTTCGCGTTTTAATGAATTGTTTCGTGAGAAGACCATTAAAAAAACATATTTGGCAGTTATAAAGAACAAGCCGCCAAAAATTTCGGACAAATTAATTCATTTTATTACAAAGAATGAAAAAACAAATATGTCTAAAGCGCACATTAAAGCTGTTCCTGATGCGTTAAGGGCAGAGTTGGATTATGAATTAATTGCATCGTCAGATAATTATCATTTATTAAAGATCGATCTTCATACCGGTCGCCATCACCAGATCCGCGCGCAGCTCGCCGCTATTGGTTGCCCTATTAAAGGCGATCTTAAATATGGCTTTGCAAGAACAAACGATGGTGGATTTATTCATCTACACAGTTATCAAATTAATTTTGTTCATCCTATCAAAGATGAACCCCTTAGTATAAAAGCATTTCCGGTTACAAATGATTCTGTTTGGAATTATTTTTCTAAAATGAACTTATAAAATTTAACCACATAGGCACATAGTTTTTAAGTTTCAGCTAATTTATAAAAGTAAAACATAGTTATTTTCTTTGCCTTGCAACGAAAATAATGTGAACCTTATCTGCGGTCGGTTTTATCTTTTTCTATGTTTCTATGTGGTTAAATTGTTCTTGAAATTCCGCGCTCAATAACTTATCATCTCAAAAAAGTTACAGCTTGTTCAAAAAAATAAAGCCTGTAACCATTTATGTTTTTTTGGCTTTATAATTCATAACCAAAAAACACAAAAACCATGAGTAATGCAAAAGAAACCCCCCGCCAGAAAATGATAGGGATGATGTACCTCGTACTTACCTGTCTTCTTGCTTTAAATGTTACTAAAGAAGTATTGCAGGGCTTTGTTACTATTAATGAAAGTATTGAAACAACAAATTCAAACTTTACTGCCAACACAAAAAACATGATGACTGCCTTTGAAGATGCTATTAAAAAAGGCAGGAACGAAGCAAAACCATATTATATAAAAGCAAAAGAAGTTACACAATTATCCCAAACAACATTTGATTACATAACTACATTAAAACAAAACATACAACAGTATACCGAAGACGTTAAAGGTGCCGACACTATGAAATTATCACGAATTAGAAGCTGGATGATTTTGATAAGCCCACTTATATTTTAATAGGGCCTGATGAAACAAAACCTATTGATTCAAAATATTCTGCAAAAGACTTACGTAAAAATATTACGAGCTTAACTACTGAGCTAAATAAAATGATAGACGATATGCACGATAAAAAAGGAACCGTGCTGCCGGACGCCGATTATGCGATCTTAAAAGAAAAAATAAAATTATTTACACCGCATGATAATTTTAAAGATAAAGAAGGAAAATCTATTGGATGGGAGATAAAGAATTTTTACAATATGCCGTTAGCAGGTGTGATCACTAATCTTTCAAAAATGCAAAGCGATATACGCAATATTGAATCGGAGATGGTAACTACTTTTGCTGCTGCTGCCGGTAAATTAAATATTATTTTTAACGAAATGGAAGCGCGGATTGTGCCGGTGAGCAATTACGTTCAATCAGGTTCACCATTTACAGCTGATGTTTTTTTAACAGCTTCGTCAAGTGATTTTACAGAAGAGAACCTGCAATTTATTTTAGGTGATGTGGATACCGCAAGCGGTAAAATTGCAGAAGACGCTGTTGTGTTGCCAATTGATAAAGGAAACGGAAAAATAAACCTGCCAACAAGCGCTGCCGGGCATAAAGAAATTAAAGGTTGGGTAAGATTAAAAGGCAATGATGGGTTTTACAAATACTTTAAATATGATAACGAATACATTGTTGCAAACGCTGCAGTAGCTGTTAGTCCGGATAAAATGAATGTATTTTATATTGGGGTAGATAATCCTTTAACGGTTTCTGCTGCGGGCGTTGCGCCAACAGATCTTGTTGTGAGTGTGAGTGGTTGTGGTGCTACACTTGCCAATAGTGGCAATGGCAAATACACTGCAAAAGCTGCAACCACCGGAACCTGTTTTGTTACGGTGATGCAAAAAACAGCAAACGGTTTAAAACAACAGGGAGCGCCACAGGTTTTTAGAGTAAAGCGTTTTCCAAACCCACCTTTAAAAGTGGCAGGAAAAAGTACCTACGGAACACTTGAAATGAAATTAGTAGATGCTAAAAATATTAATGTTTTAGGAGTTGATAATGCAGGTTTTGATTTTGTGGCCCAATTTAGAATGGAAAAATTCAATATGTGCATTGTTAATACTTCCGGTATCAGCCAACCTTTCCCATGTACAGGGTATATGTTGTCTTCTGCGGCAAAGGATGCACTCACAAAGCTAAAACCGGGTAATAAAGTTTATTTTGAAGATATACAGGTAATGGCACCGGATGGAAGAAGGGACTTTCCCCCAATAAAAGTAGTTGTTAAGTAGGTTTTAAACAGTTACCTGTTCCCAAAAATGCGTTATCATACGGATAACGCATTTTCATTTGGCTTAACTTTATACTAATGAAAACAGTAAAGGTTTATACTGCTGAAGACGTGATAAAAATGACGCGTATGCGCACTGGCGAATTAAAGATCGGTGAAGTGGTTGACGCTACAAAAGGCAACTGGAAAGATGACCTGGAAGCAAGCCTCGCAAAATTTGTGATTGTGGGCATACCCGAAGATATTGGTGTGCGCGCTAATTACGGCAGGGCAGGGGCAAGCTCTGCATTTAAACCGGCCATTGAAAGTTTTTTAATACAACAAAGCAATAGTTTTTTAAACGCGAAAAACATTTTTGTTTTGGGAGAAGTGTTTGTGGATGACCTGATGGAAAAAGCCCTAATGTATGATGCCAAAAATAAAAATGACATGGTACATTTGCGTCAGCTTGTGGCATTGGTAGATGAAAAAGTGACAGAGGTCATTAAAACCATTGTGGAGTTTAAAAAGATCCCCATTATTATTGGTGGCGGACATAATAACGCTTATGGCAACATTAGCGGAACGTTTCATGCGCTTAACAAAAAAATAAATGTAATTAATTGTGATCCGCATTTGGATTTTCGTCAGTTAGAGGGAAGACACAGCGGTAACGGTTTTAGTTACGCGTTTAAAAATGGCTATATAAATAAATATGCTGTGTTTGCCATGCACGAACAATACAACAGTAAAATTGCATTAGAACAATTTAAAAACAATCCCGAGCAGCTTTTTTATAATACTTACGAATCTGTTTTTGTCCGTGAAGAGGTGGATTTTACTACCGCATTAAAACAATGTATTGGTTTTGTAAAAGATAATGTATGCGGTGTAGAAATAGATCTTGATGCTATTACCAATGTACCATCAAGCGCTAAGACAAGCTCCGGCATCTCGCCTATACAGGCACGCCAATATGTTTTTAACTGCGCCAAACAGTTAAACGCTGCTTATTTGCATATTGCAGAAGGCGCCCCTGTACTCTCACACATTAAAGCCGATAACAAGACCGGTAAATTAATTGCTTATTTAATGAGCGATTTTATTAAAGGGTTTGAAGGGAAGTAAGTATGGAGTTAATTAAAACATCGGCTGTTTTGTTAGTATCATTATTGACATTTTTTTTTGGTCAAACATTAAAGTCACAAATTCTTAACTTGGATTCTGTTACTGCAGATTATTTCAAACACTATGATGTAATCTTTTTAGGCGAGCAGCATGGAATTAAAACAACTGATAGCATAGAAACTAAATTAATTTCTATACTTAAAACACAAAACACGAAAATTTTGCTTGAGGTTGGATATGATAGGAATTACGCACTTAATAATTTCTTTATAAAAAAAGATTCTATAAACTATAAATTTTTCAACAGAAAATATAATCGCAATAACTCAAAATTATTTAGACTTCTTTCAAATTCTAATATTATTCCTAAAGCTATTGATGTGGCAACTAGAGAAGATCTTGATAAGGGAGCAATATTCGATGCGTATTCTAAAGAAAAAAGAATGCCAACTACCGTAAAAAATGATATCGATGAGTTTTATGAAATTGGCAGAATGGATTTTCCGAGCCAAATGAAAAATACAAATCTATACGAAAATTTCTATACAAAATTTAGGAATAATCTAAAGGTACACAAATTTTTTTTAGAGAAAGATTCAACCGATATCGAAGAATATTTTGAAGCTTTAAAATATAGGATATTAGCTGACTATGATTCGAGTGCTAAAATTTTTGTTTTTTCTAATTATAGGGAAAGTTTTATGTTTAGCCAAATTGAAAGGGAAATAATAAAAAATCCAAAAGCAAGAATTATTTCAATTAATGGCTCTGCTCATGTTGGACTCAATCCTCAGAAAATAGATAAAGAAACTAGAAATAAAAGTTGGATACCTCTTGCGTATAGAACAAAAATAAATCTTAATAATAAAAATGTATGTTCTATTTGTCTTGTACATAGAGCCAAAAGTCTATTTAAAAAGGATTATCCAAAAGAAATGGAATATATTTTAAATCACACTGAGGCGGAGAAATATTATTTAATCAAGCTGAATTACAAAGGTTCTCCTTTTGAAGATTTAATTGGTGTATATGATTATATAGTGGTATATTAAAGTGTTTTGCAAGATCCAATTCATTAAGTTTTTACCTTTTGGCTCGGATTTGAATCCGTGCCAGATTCAACTAGTTTATCCGCTACGCAGTTTGTAATCCTACGGATTGTGAGATGATAGTGAAGTAATAGTATATTTCCTCCCTCAACCTTCGGCCACTCCCGCTCCGCAAGTTTGTCTTCGCGCTTGAAGTAACTGTAAACAATCATCGTAAATTTTCGAATCATATTTGTATATCCTTCGATAAGCTCAGGGTGACATTTCCTGCTCCGCTGGATTTTTAATCTTGCAGTATAGAATAGAATCGATTTTTCTTCCTCTACCAACATGATATGATATTTAATAATTATCCGATTTCAAACTATACAATGCGCCAGGGATGTGAAGGGTTTAGCTCTTTTGTCCCGGAGGGCAAAAAGCCGTAGCGAAGTGGAGCCCGAAGCAGCCCGGCAGGCGCCCAAAAAATAATTAAGGTTGGAAATTTTAAGTCACCGGTTGGTCATCGTTGTTGATCATAAATTTAAACTATTTTCTCTGTGATTCTGTGTTTTACAATCATGTATTTGACAAGCTCGACCTAATTTAAGAAATACTTTATGTGGAATAAATTACCCGTATGAGTAATCATTTTAAATTAGCAATTACCGTTATAGACATTAAATGCCTTGTAAACGCCTAATAGCTTTATAGTATTAAATTAAGTAGCAGGCTTATAATTTGAAAGTCTTATATAAAAATACTTATGGATACGAACAGACTTTCAAAGAACATTCAAATGGCATTAAATGAACAAGTAACAAAAGAAGCGCATGCTTCGCAGATCTATTTGTCTTATGCTGCATGGGCTGATAAACAAGGCTGTGGTGGTATTGCCAATTTTTTATTCAGGCATGCGAACGAAGAGCGTAATCACATGATGAAAATAATAGAATATATTTTAAAACGTGGGGGCGAGGTTCAGATCACGGCTATTCCGGCGCCACCTCAAAATCCAAAAAGCATAAACAATTGCTTCGAAAAAATATTTGAACATGAAGTTGAAAATACTAAAGCGGTTTATAAAGTGGCAAAAATGGCACATGTTGAAGAAGATTGGGCTACATGGAATTTTATGCAATGGTTTGTAAAAGAGCAAATAGAAGAAGAAACATTGGCAATGGAGTTAATTGATAAAATTAAAATTGCCGGTGGAGAAAATGCAGATGCCGCTTCGTTATATTCATTAGACAGGGATCTGGAAAATATGCCGGATGATGTAGCTTCTGCGGAAGATGCAACAGTAGAAAATCCTTAAAAAATATTTTTACTTTTCGTGTATAATCCACTCCGCAGAATTTGCAATCCTGCGGAATAATATCGGGAGCGATTCGCTTGTCTCGACTTCGCCGACACGACATTAGATCGTCATTGAGAACAATAGTGAAGCAATAATATATTTTCCTCCCTCGGCCTTCGGCCACTCCCTCAAGAGGGAGACACTGTGTTTGCCAGTGCTACTCTAAATCTGTGAAGACCTGTTCAATCAGCGTCATCTGTGTTCCATCACGCAATACTTACCAGATCCCAAACTGTTCGTTGATCATACTTTTAAACCATTTTTCTTTACCGTATTGTTTTTCCATTTGAGCTTTTAGTTCGGGTATGGTGTATATCTTTTTCTTTTTTGGAAGTATGAATTGTTTTGCTTCAGGATTTAATAACTCTACTTTTTTTGCAAAATAAACAACGCCACCATCTTCGGTTGCTAATCCTAAAATTGTTCCGGGTAAACCGTTAAAGCTTTCAGGTCCTGTTGATGGTGTAATATCATAACTAAACCAGGCGTAAATACGCGTGCTGTCGTTAGCCTGCCAAATGGCTTTGCGGCAGGCGTATCCCGCAATTTTACGACTGCTTTCTGTAATCTGCCATTGACGTTTAAAAAGACTGTCGGTTAAATGTAACTCTTCTCCCCACATAGTTTTAATTAAATAGCGTGTATTTAAATTAAAATCTTGCAACACTGTATTTTTTGATGTGGCCCAGCTTAAATTTTCTTTCAGGTCGCTATCCTGGGGTTTAAATAATGAGCAGCTATCGGTTACATACATTTCAAAATATTCTATTTTTATTTTGTCTTCTTCCTTTATCCACCGCTGGTTTTCACCTTTAAATTTTTTATAAAGATTGGTCTTGCGCTCAAATGTTATTTTAGCGTTGGTAATTTGTGCTTTTGTATTCAATAACAAAAGCATAAAAATGAATGAAAATATAAAGTGTTTAATATTCATCTTCTACTTTTGTTTTTTGACTATTAAATTTATAAACCAGGCGTAATAAAAAGTAACGTTTAATGATCTGTGTTTTTGTATCTACTATCTGGTTGCTTGAAATGTAACGCTGGTTATTAATGTTTTGATTTAAAATATCGTTTGCTATTATAGCGATCATAAGATCTTCGGTTTTAAAGAACGTTTTAGATACCGAAGCGTTTAAAATAAAATAATTTAAATTATAACCTGAGGCCCTGTTACCATTGTTTTGATAATCACCATCAATTGTGAACGCAAATTTCTTTGGAAGCTTGAAATAAACACTTCCTTCAATGTTATAACTGTAATAGGGTTGATTGGATTGAATGCTGATATTGGATTTTGGCACATTATAACTGTAACTGCTTCCTAAAGTAATATTATAACTATCGGTGTGTTTTTCAAAACTTAAACCGGGCGCGAATGTAGAGCTTTGTGATATGTTTCTTTCACCATTTACCAGAGACACGTTGTTATTATGACTTACATTTAAATTATAATATATTTTCATGAAACGTTTAAATAAAGGCATTCCGGCACCAAAATATAAATTAGCATAATAATTTCCGTCCAGGTTTATTGGCTGGCTAATTGTTCTGCCTAACGAATCGTAACTTGTTGCGTAAGAAATTTGATTATAGGTCTGCCCGAAATTAGAACCTGTATATAAATTCCTATCACTAACACCTTTATAGAAATAATAATTTATCGAACCGTTATTACTGAATGTCGTTTTTAAATCAGGATTTCCAATTACGATCCTGTTTGGATCGGTATTATCAACAACAGGCTGCATTTGAGTGATGTCGGGCTGTTGCGAACTGCCATTATAAAAAACAGAAAGATTGGATCCTTGGTTTGGCCTGTAATTAAAAGAGGCTGTAGGTAAAATATTGTTCACAGATAACTGTAATTTTTGCCCGGTTGTAATATTTATATTTTGCTGAAAGATATTACGGTAACTTGTACCTACAGATACTTTATATTTTTTTACTTCGTAAATAAGCTTTGTGCCAATTTTATTTGTCTGCCTTTTATTCTCAAAATTATTTGAAAGAGCAGGGTTAAAGATATCGTAATTAGTACCGCCATAATCAAAGGTATTCCTGTTATTGCTGGTTTTATTATCTATGAAATTATAATTGAATTCGGTTCTGAATTTTTTGGTCCAGGGCTCCATATACGTGATGTAAGCATTGTGTTCCATTTTAAAATTCTCTTGTTTTCTTTCCTGGTTCAGGCTGCTGTTTGGCAATTGACCCTGCAGGTAAACAAAATCAGTGTTTAAATGCGAATTACTAATGTTTGAAGAATAAATTGGCTGATAAAGAATATTCAGGTTCCGGTCTTTCTTTTTAAAATTGCGGTTCAGTCGCATACCAAAGTTTATATCCATACTTTCACGATGGTTCTTATTTACAATAGTTGTTTGGCGTGTTATTTCATCATTGGCACTTATAAATTTATCTTCTTGTAAATTTGACCCTTCAGAAACATTATATTTTATTTTTGGTCTTATCGTAAAATCAGTAAGTGAATCCAGTTTTTGATTGAACCTGAAATCAAAAGAATGGTTCTGGTTTTTTTGAGTATTTGCTACAACCTGTTTGTTTGTATAATTGGTATCTTCTAAAAAATATTGCGTGTTGGTCTCAGAGCCTGATATTAATTGATTTTGATTAAATGTATAATTGCTGTTTATTTTTGTTTTTTTACCGAATTTATCATTTATGTAAAAACCTGTTTTTATGGTTTGAGGGATCCCGGTTTTTCCGTCACGGTTAGAGGTCCACGTGCCTGTTTCTTCATTATAGTTATTAGTCTGTTCACCTTCTAATCCGTATTTATCC
>JACDED010000015.1:0-22576 GCA_013816615.1 Bacteroidota bacterium | reverse complement strand
TGTATTGGCAATTATACCAAATACAGATATCTTTTGGTTGCCTTTAAATTTATTGGCCAGCACTTCATTCTCATAAAATAAGGGATTGTTCTTATTGAGTTGTTGGAAGTCGGAAGCAGCTGAGATCTTACCAAAATATCCTTTCTTGGCATTATCTTTTAATTTAAGGTTTACCACTTTTAAAGTTTCATTGGTACTTTCAGGGTCTTCACTTTTTTTATCATATACCTGAACATTCTCAACGGTTGTTGCATTTAAATTTCGGGTAGCAATTGTTGGATCAGTTCCAAAAAATTCGTCACCATCTACTAAAACCTGGTCCACCTCCTTGCCTTGTATAGTGATCTTTCCGGCAGCATCAACTCTTACTCCGGGTAATTTTTTTAAGAGATCTTCAACCGTAGCATTAGGGCGTGTTTTAAATGAATCGGCTGTAAATATTAAAGTATCACCTTTATAATAGCTTTTTTCTTTGTAGGCAAAAACTTCTACTTCGTTCAATACTACAGATTTTGGTGGAAGAATAACATTCTTAAAATTAAAGGCCGTATCTGTTTTAGCTGGAACAAGCAGATACGTTTTGTCACTAAAATTTGGATGCGAAATAATTACAATGTAAGTATCTAAGGGAATTTTAATAGGTTTAAACATCCCTTCTTTATTGGTGCGCGTAAAATTTACAAGTGTAGAATCTTTAAACTTTACAGCCATTAAAAGTGCATTGGGTAAAGTTTGTTTTGTGGTAGTATCATTAATGTTTCCGCGAAGCCTTATGTTTTGAGCTTTAGCAAAGGAAAAAATAAATAAGAAAAAAAGTACGGGTATTCTTTTTTTCATGCTCGGGTTTTTTGGGAGAATGCAAATATTATAAAACGTCACAATTTATCTAGTTAATGACTTGTTAATATAGAGATATTAACCTTTTTTGGGATTTGAACGCGGTTCGTTTCTAAACAAATAGCCAAAAAGAAATATTTAATTTTTTGGGCGCCCGGGCGGGCTGCTCCGGGCTCCGCTTCGCTTCGGCTTTTTGCCCTCCGGGACAAAATAGCTAAACCCTACGTATCCCTGGCGCAACCTGCGTGAGCGATTGTAGTGAAAAGCCCGCAGCGAAGCGAGGACTTGTAACGTAAAGCGCGACCCAAAGGGGCACACCCAAAAAATCAAACATTTTTTTGTCTAATTCGTTTTTTTCTTCTCTTTTACTCCACGCTAATTTTCGTAACTTTATGATATGTTACTTAGAATAAACGATAAAAATATACCAGCTGATGCTATTGCAAAAATTGTAAAATGTTTAAAAGAGGGTGGTATTATTATTTATCCAACAGATACGGTTTATGCCTTAGGCTGCGACATTACCCAACAAAAGGCAGTGGAACGTATTTGTAAATTAAAGGGTATTAAGCCCGAGAAATCTAATTTTTCATTTGTATGTTCTGATCTGAGTCATTTATCGGAATTTACAAAGCCAATACCAAATCATGTTTTCAGGATCATGAAAAAAAGTTTACCGGGGCCCTATACTTTTATTTTAGAAGCAAATAAAAATGTACCAAAGCTTTTAAAACAAAATAAAGATACAATTGGTATTCGTGTGCCTGATAATTTAATTTGTAAAGAGATCGTTGAGCAATTGGGCAATCCAATTATTTCAACCAGCTTACATGATACAAGTGATGATATTTTAGAATATTTTTCAGATCCTGAAGTGATCCATGATCAATACCAGGATAAGGTGGATATTGTTGTAGATGGTGGTTTTGGAAACATTTATACATCTACTGTAATTGATTGCAGTAAAGATGAGATCACCGTTTTGAGAGAGGGATTAGGGAGTTTGGATGTGCTGAACTAAAATTTAACTTGTTATTTCTGTATTTATTTTAGCATTCAACTAAAAAGAGAGACTATAAAATATAGCCTCTCTTTTTAAATAACCGGTTAATTTATGCTTTTACCGGGTTAGATTCAGAATGTACATTGCTATAAAACTCTTTTTCGTCGGCACTCATACCCAGTGATTTTAATTGTCTAAGCCCGTCTGAAAGTTTGCCTTTAAGATTACCCGTAAGATCTAAAGCGCCACTCGCTAATTTTTTTCTTGTTTCGCTGCCCTTATCTGGTGCAATTAAAATACCAATAACTGCTCCTGCTGCCGCGCCTATTAAAAATGCGCCCAAAATACTTCCTGAATTTTTCATAATTATAGTTTTTTATCGGAAACTATAATAAAATCATGCCCGCAAAAAATTAAATAAAATTATGTATAACTGTTTAAATTTTTGTTCAATTGATCAATAAACAGGAAACTATTTCCTCACTAAGGACTAGCGATTCTGAAAATAATTTAAAGCAAGGTCATAACCCTTTAATCCTAAGCCACTAATGCTTCCAACGCATTTAGCACCTGAGTATGAAACATGCCTGAAATCTTCCCGTGCAAAAATATTGCTGATGTGAACTTCAACCACAGGTGTTTTTATAGCGGCGATCGCATCTGCAATAGCAACAGATGTATGCGTGTATGCTCCGCCGTTTAAAATAATACCGTCAAAACTAAACCCAACTTCGTGTAATTTATTTATTAATTCGCCCTCTACATTACTTTGAAAATAGTCTATATCCACTTTTGGATACTTTGCCTTTAGCTCTTTTAAAAACTCTTCAAACGTTGTTTTACCATATACATCCGGCTCACGTTTACCTAATAAATTTAAATTTGGTCCGTTAATAATTGCTATCTTCATGGTATGAAATTAGCAAACTTATTTCTTAATTCAACAAAAAAATATTTCAAATTCACCTTAGTTCTAAGCCTTGTATTTACTGCCTTTTTAACTTTTAGTCAAAAGCCAAATATAAAAAATGGCGTATCTTATAATTTAGAAGCTGTTTTTATTGGTGGACAAAAAAATGTACTTGTTAAAGATAAAGCAACGCTTATTTTTGATACTAAAAACCAAACCGCTAACTGCTCTAATAAATGCAGTTTTATTGATCTTAAATATTGTTTAAAAAGAAATAAATTTAAATTCAGCTCTGTTATTCCCGCCGCGGCAGCTTGCCCTGATCATTTGGTAGGTATTGAATCTGACCTGAAAGAAAATTTACCAAAAGCAAACCGTTGCAAATCAATTGATAAACGATTAATTTTTTTTAATAAAAAAGATACCCTTTTGATCTTTTATGAGCAATAGCTGGAATGTTTATTACATACGCTTTAAGCAATATTTGCAATTAGAACGTTCACTCTCAAAGAACTCAATGGAGGCGTATGCAGATGATCTTAAAAAATTAGAAAATTATTCTTCCTTATTTTTAAATAGTCAAACGCCCGATAAATTTTCATTTAAACAATTACAAAATTTTGTAGAGTGGATAGCTACCATGGGTTTTTCGGCTACCACCCAGGCCCGGGTTATATCAGGCATTAAAACCTTTTACAAATTTTTATTGTTAGAGAATGATATTCAGCAAAATCCATCTGAGCTTTTAGAAACTCCCAAAATTGCCCGCAAATTACCGGTTTACTTAAGCGTTGAAGAAATAGACAATATGTTAAGTTATATAGACAGAAGTACACCCGAAGGCGAACGTAACTTTAGCCTGCTCGAAACTCTTTATAGCTGCGGCTTACGGGTAAGCGAATTAACGGGTTTAAAAATAACCGATCTACATCTTAACGATTATTATGTAAAGGTGGTTGGTAAGGGTAATAAAGAACGACTTGTGCCTATTGGTAAGAATGCAGTTAAACTTATTAAAAATTATATTTCATCCATACGTTCGCACATACAAACAAAAAAAGGTGCTGAAGATATTTTGTATTTGAACCGTCGTGGAAATGCACTTTCACGTGTAATGGTGTTTTATATCATTAAAGATCTTGCAAAAAAAGCAGGGATAAAAAAAGTGTTGAGTCCGCACAGCTTCAGGCATTCTTTTGCAACCCATTTGGTTGAGGGGGGCGCCGATCTTAGAGCAGTGCAGGAGATGCTTGGGCATGAAAGTATTACTACAACCGAAATTTATACACATTTAGACAGACAATTTTTACGTGACAATATTTTAAGTTATCATCCAAGGAATAAAAAATAAAAATCAGTACTTTTAAATATGAAAAAAATAATTTGTTTACTTTTCTTTACCACTTTAATTACATCCTGTTCAGATCCAAAGCATGAAGATGAAACCGCTGTAATTGATTCAACCAAAGTTGCTGAAAGCTTTACAGCTATTGAAAACGTTGAAATGGGTGTAAATAAGATGAAAGGTTTTTGGTATAACCCTACCTTTTTTGATAAAATAAAAATAAGTCAAAAAGTAAAAGAAAATTTAAAAGACAATTACCAGTATTTTTATTTGAATGATGAAGGCTTAATTCAGCGTAATGAAGGCTTTAGTAGCCAGGATTATATTCCGGTTACATTTTCTGTTGCTGATAATAAGCTTTTGATCTATGATAAGGGAAAAGCCATTTGCTGGGTGTCTTTTAAAAATGATAGTATAACAATATTAAAATCAATAGGACTTAATAAAGATACTTTAAATATTACCTTAAAAAAACTAACGGGCGAAGCTTCTAAAAAAACAGAATTAGATCAGTACGAATATTTATTGGCAATAAATACCATCTCCGGAAAATACGTAAATGCAAAAGGCGAGCAAATAGAGTTTATGAAAGACGGTACGTTTATTGGCTTTGATCTGAATACAGAGTATTTTGTTGAAGGCCTTGGCTACGAAGGAATGGACGGCGATTACGAATTTGATGCAATAAGTATTAAAAATGAGGAAACGCTGATGTCTTACAAGTGGACATTAGCCAATAATGTGTTAACTTTGACAGAAATAGAGACCTCTGAAAACAGCCCTGATTTTAAGCTGAGTTCTAAGCCTCTTGTTTTTACAAAAAAATAGTCCCGAAATGAAAACCTTTAACGTTCCTGAATTTTACAGGAGCCCCATTATATCAAAAGTAAAACAATACCGTAAGGTGCAGGATCCTCGTAAGAAAGATGTTAGCCCAACGGTTTTGGATTTTGGTCCTGTTAAATATTACATTGCCCGCCATTTTGGTTTTTGCTATGGTGTAGAGAATGCTATCGAAATTGCATTTAAAGCATTGGATGAAAACCCGGGAAAGAACATTTATTTATTAAGCGAGATGATCCATAATCCTGCAGTAAATAAAGATTTGACGGAACGTGGGGTAAGATTTTTACAGGATACTTTGGGCGAACAATTAATTCCCTTTGAAGTATTAACACCTGATGACATTGTAATGATCCCCGCATTTGGCGCGCCATTGCCTTTGTTAAAGCTTCTTGAAGAAAAAGGAATTGAAACAAAAGCTTATGATACAACATGTCCGTTTGTTGAACGTGTGTGGAAAAAATCAGAACAAATAGGAAAAACAGAACATACTATTATTATTCACGGAAAATATAATCACGAAGAAACCCGTTCTACATTTTCGCGAAGTGCAGTGGATAGCAAAGCTGTTGTTGTGCTGCGTGATATGGAAGAATCAAAACGGTTGGCCGAATATGTTATTGGAAATAAAACACAGCAACAATTTGAAGAAGAATTTAAAGGAAAATTCACAGAAGGATTTAAAATAGATAAACACTTTAATAAAATTGGTGTGATCAATCAAACTACCATGCTGGCAACTGAAACAGAAGAGATAGCTAATTATTTCAAATCTGTTTTGATAAATAAATTTGGTGAGGAAAAGATCAAAGAACACTTTTCGGATACACACGATACGCTTTGTTACGCTACTAACGAGAACCAGGATGCTACGTATGGCTTATTAAATACAGATGCCGATTTTGCCATAGTTGTAGGAGGTTATAACAGTAGTAATACCTCGCATTTGGTTGAATTGTGTGAACGTAAATTCCCAACGTATTTTATTTCTTCCGTAAAAGAAATTGAAAGCGCAACGGTTATTCACCATTACGATTATCCAAATAAAAAGCAGCTGACGAGTAATAACTATTTACCAAAAAATGCTTCGCCAGGCTCATCCACCTTAAAGATAGTTATAACAAGTGGCGCCTCTTGTCCTGATTCACTTTTAGATGCAGTAATGAATAAATTAAATACATTTATAGGCAATACAAAAAATGTAGAAGCTGTAATTAAAGATCTTAAAACATTTAATTAAAACTCTTTTAACTATTCCCTAGTAACTAATAACTTTCTAATGAACATAAAACTGAACAAACCACTTATTTTTTTAGATCTTGAAGCAACAGGCCTTAGTATTGGTTCTGATAGAATAGTGGAGATCTGTCTTTTAAAATTAAATGTAGATAACAGCACTGAAATAAAAACGCAGCGTATTAATCCTGAAATGCCAATACCCGATGTGGTTTCGCAAATTCATGGTATTTATG
This sequence comes from Bacteroidota bacterium, assembly GCA_013816615.1. Lineage (GTDB taxonomy): Bacteria > Bacteroidota > Bacteroidia > B-17B0 > Aurantibacillaceae > Aurantibacillus. Next base: position 16,166 of record JACDED010000015.1, on the reverse strand, counting down.
ATAAAGATATAAAGGACTGTCAAACCTTTAAACAGGCGGCTCCCGATCTATTGCGTTTTATTGGTAATGCCGATTTTGCAGGATACAATTCCAATAAATACGATATACCATTATTGGCAGAAGAATTTTTGCGTGCAGAAGCAGAGTTTGATCTTACAGGAAGAAAATTAGTGGATGTGCAAAATATCTTTCACTTTATGGAGCCACGTAATTTAAGTGCTGCCTATAGATTTTATTGTGATAAACCTTTAGAAAATGCACATAGTGCCGAAGCGGATGTGAAAGCTACGTTTGAGATCTTTAAAGCGCAGATAGAACGTTATGAAGGCAAAGAAGTTTCTGATTCAAAAGGTAATATAACTATCCCGGTTGTAAATGATATTCCAAAATTAAGTGAGTTAACTACTGCCAAATCAAAAAATGCAGATCTTGCCGGGCGAATCATTTTTAATGATAAGGGCATAGAAGTATTTGCTTTTGGCAAACATAAAGATAAGGCGGTAACAGAAGTATTTACAAAAGAACCATCTTATTACAATTGGATGATGCAAGGCGATTTTCCGCTTTACACAAAAAAAATCATTACACAGATCAGGTTAAAGATGAAATAGTGTTTTGTTTTTTATATCTTTAATGTTATCATGTTCAAAAAGCGTTCAGTATATTTTCTTTTATTCTTCTTATGGCTCTCAGTTAGCTTTGCCGGCAATAAAGAAAAAATAGAAAAGCTTATTCAAAAAATAGCGCAGGATAAAGAAGATACGATCAAAGTACTTGACCTTATTGACCTTTCAACCTATTACTATTATTCTGATCTTGGAAAAGCAGTTAAAGCGGGTCAAGAAGCATTAGATATTTCAAATAAACTAAATTACAACAGGGGTGCGATACGCGCCTTAAATTCTTTAGCGGATAATTATTGGTACAGGTCAAATTACGATAAAGCTTTTAATTATTATTATAAAGCGTACCGTATCAGCGATTCCATTCATGATAAAGGAAGTGTAGCCGAAGCATTATATAACCTCGGCTGGATATCGTGTATACAGCAGAAACATTATAAAGATGATATTTATCTATATAAGTCACTTAAAATAGCTACAGAAATAAAAGACACCAATCGTTTGTCGGCCTTATACAATGCGTTTGCAAGCTATTACTCTAATAAGTTCATGGATCTTTTACAAAGGAAAAATTTTGATTCATCGCTAATTTATTTTAAGAAGGGTATTGATCTTTGTAAAAAAACAAGATCTTATCGCGGGCTCAGTGTTTTTTATGCGAATTTTGGAGATCTGTTTTACGCTGCTGAGGATTTTCAATCGGCCGAATTTTATTATCTAAATTCATACGATCTTTCGGTTGGAAAATCAGATTCATCTACAACTGTTTCACTTAAATTTAAAATAGCCCGATGCAGAACCCAGTTTGGAGATGTGAAAAAACAATTACCGGATATTGAATTTGCACGTGATTTTTTTGAAAGGCATGAAAGTAATGAATATGAAATGGAGATCTTATCTTTTATGCCTGAGCTTTATTATAAATTAGGTAGGTATAAAGAAGGATATGATAGTTATAAAATTTTCGTTACCAAGCAGGAGGAAGCGGAAGCGGCTGCATTGGCCACTTCTATAAGCAATCTCGAAAATAATTACTCTCTCGAAAAAGCTGAAGCAAATGTTACACAACTAAAAAAAGATAATGAGATAACAGAGCTAAAGAATAAAAAAAAGAACTATTTTATTTTTGGTTTAATTGCTATTGCTTTGGTTGTTTTAATAATTACCTTTTTATTGTTCAGGCAAAATAAATTAAAACAATTAACCAATACACAACTACAGGAACAAAATAATATTATTAAAGAGAAGAAAGAAGAAATAGAACATAGCATTCAATACGCTAAAGGCATTCAACTTGCTATTTTGCCGGAAATACGTGACCTGAACGATCGTTTTAAAGAGAGCTTTGTTATTTATAAACCAAAAGATGTAGTAAGCGGCGATTTTTATTGGTTTGCAAAAGTAGAAGATGATTTTTATTGTGTAGCCGCAGATTGTACGGGTCATGGCGTACCGGGCGCTTTAATGAGTATTATTGGCACTGATAAGATCAACCAGGCTATTTTCGAAAAGAAATTAACTTCACCCGGCGAGATCCTTTCATTTTTAAATGTGCAGATAAAAAATGTATTGAAGCAACATTCTGACGCTTCTATTCAAAAAGATGGAATGGATATTGCCATCTTAAAATTCAATGCTAATAATACAGAAGTAGAATATTCGGCGGCAAACAGGCCTTTATTTTTGATACGTAATAAAGAGATCATTGAATACAAAGCTACGAAAACTGCAATTGCAGGTTTTACTCCAAACGAGCAGGTATTTGAAAATCATACTATTTCTGTAAATAAAAATGATACACTGTATATTTTTACAGATGGTTATGCCGATCAATTTGGTGGCCCAATGGGGGGTAAAAAAATGATGACCCGCAAGCTAAAAGAAATGATGATCGAGATAAGTAATTTACCAGCAACAGAGCAACAAAAAACTTTAGAAAATACTTTTAGAGACTGGAAAAGTACATTCGAACAGACTGATGATGTGTTAGTTATAGGAATTACTATTTGATACGGAACAATCGTTCTTAACAATTTGGAATATTCATTCCGAATATTTAATTTTACAGTCAAAATCAATCTTTTATGCCGAAATACAAACAATTTGACAGAGACAAAGTGCTCGAAGCAGCGTCTGTTGTCTTTCATGAAAAGGGTTATAATGGTACGTCTATTGACGAAATTTTAACCGCTACAGGCCTTAGCCGTAGTAGTCTTTATGATTCATTTAAAGACAAACACAATTTATATTTACAGTCGTTAGAGTTTTATAAGAACGTTAACGATAAGAAGATCCAGAATCTTGACGAGAAAAATTTAAACGGTTTACAAAAACTGGAGACCATGTTTAAAAGTGTTATTAACCATCTTTCAGAACACCCGGATGATAACGGTTGCCTGCTTGTTAATGCGGCGGCGGAAATGAGTAAACAATGCTTTAAAACATCACAGGTAGTGTGTAATAATAAGGATGAAGTACAGAATCTTTTTTCAACATGGATAAGCGATGCAGAAGAAAAAAAAGTGATCAAGCTTGAAAAGCCTGCAAAAGTATACGGGCAATTCTTTTACAATACACTTTGTGGTTTACGTGTAATGAGCCAGAGTGGAGCAGGGAAAACGGAGTTAAGTAATGTTGTTAAAGTTGCGCTGGATTCGTTGAATTAATTATGATCATTGATACTCACACGCATTTATACGCGGAAGAATTTAATGCAGACAGAACTGCTTTAATTCAAAAAGCCATACATAATGGTGTAACAAAATTTTATTTACCTAATATTGATTCAACATCTATTAAAGGCATGCACCAACTGGAAATAGATTTTCCGCAAAATTGTTTTGCAATGATGGGACTACATCCCTGTAGTGTGAATGCAAGCGTTGAAAAAGAACTGGCAATTGTAAAAAGCTGGCTTAAAAAAAGAAACTATAAAGCTATTGGTGAAATTGGTATTGATCTTTATTGGGATAAAACATTTTTAAAAGAACAACAACATGCTTTTAAAACACAAATAGAGTGGGCGTTGGAATATAACTATCCAATTATAATTCATTGTCGCGAAGCCTTTGATGAGATCTATGAGGTTCTTATTTCTTTTAAAAAATTACCAAAAGCTATTTTTCATTGTTTTTCAGGAAATGTAGAACAGGCAAATAAAATCATTGCGCTTGGAAATTTTAAATTGGGAATAGGTGGAGTAGTTACCTTTAAAAATTCCGGTCTTGATAAAGTAGTTGAGCAAATAGAGCTTGAATATTTGGTTTTAGAGACCGATGCGCCTTACCTGGCCCCGGTTCCCTTTAGAGGAAAACGAAATGAGCCTTGTTATATTTTAGATGTAGCGAAAAAAGTAGCCGAAATAAAAAATGTGCCTATGAATAAAGTTGGAGAAATAACATCAAAAAATTCAGATTTTATTTTTGAAAGCTAGTTTTTTGGAATGTGTTTTTTTAAATAGTTTTCATTCGGTAATAAGCTTTGTTGGATGCGCTTAGCGTAACGAATAGAATCCAGGATCTCTTTTTGTTTTTCTTCCACAAGCTCTTTTTGTTTTTCAACTATAAGTTTTTGTTCTTCAATAATAGATTTTTGTTTTTTTGTAATACGAAAACGATTAAACATTGCCACTCCAAATATCAGGGTTAATGCTAAGCCACCATACAAAAAATAACGTTGCTTCTCTTCCTGTTTGAATTGAAAGGCGGTTAATTTTTTTTCTTCTGCAACTTTAACGCTATCAGCAGCAGCTTTTTTTTCGTATTCGTATTTAAGCTGCGATCTTATGCTTGCTTTGCGGGTTTCCTGACTTGAGATACTATCACGCATTTTTATATGTAGTTCATACATCTCAAAGGCTTTGGCGGGTTGTTTTTGAGTTACATAAACCTGTTTTAGTAGTAAGGCCGATGTGCTTATTTGCATTGGATAACCTAATTCCGTTGCGAGCTCCAGATTTTTTTTGCCATATTCAAGCGCTTTATCTGTTTGCCCAAGTGCAAGGTAAACTCTTCCCAGGCCATTGCCTACATTTACTATTCCCTGATTTTCTTCTAATTCGCTAAAAATACCAATACATTGCAGGTAAAATTTTAAAGCTTCGCTATAGTCTTTTTTAAATTCACAACTATGTGCAATATTGCCAACCGCAACTGCAACTCCATGTTTGTTTCCAATTTCTTGCTGTATGGTGAGACTTTTTGAAAAGTATTCAAGCGCTTTATCATATTTGCCTTTATTTAAGTAAATATTTCCAAGGTTATTGAGCGATGTTGCTTCACCGATCTTATCACCCATCTCTTTTTGTATAAGATAGCTTCTCTGGTAACAGTCCAGTGCTTTGAAATAATCTTTTTGCTCATCATAAATAACACCTATATCGTTTATTGCAAACGCCATTCCTTGCTTATTGTTAATTCTTTCGTTGATCTTTAAGCTTTGCGAATAATAAGTGAGAGCGTCTGCAATATTCCCCTTGTCTTTATAAATTGAGCCAATATAAATTAATGTATATGCAAGGCCTTTATCATCTTTTATTTTTGTTTGAATAGCAGCACTTTTTAAATGGTAATCAAGCGCTTTGTTATTATCACCAAGATCCTGGTACATTGTACCCAAAGCACCAAGTGCATAGGCAATACCCTCCTGGTTACCTGTTTCTGTTTCCAGCAACAAACTGTTTTCAAATAATTTTAAAGCGCCTTTAACATCACCCTGCATTTTAAGGATAATGCCTGAATTTATAAGGGAAAAAGCTTTATGTTTTTTAAATGTGTTTGTAAGAGGAGTTCCGGGTGGATATTTTTTTAAATTCTGTTCAACAATGGCGGAAAGGGTTTGATTATAGATCTCCCATTCACCTTCGGGGGCCGTTTCAATAAGATAATGCAAAATAGTACAGCGCGTTGTATCATGTTTTGCATTTTTTAATTCGGTTTTTAAAGAGTCGAGCGTTCTTTGCTGAGAAAAAGCAGCGAGGTTAAAAAGTAAAATTAAACTTAAAAAATATTTTATTTTTTTATTCAATCAGGCTTTATTTTTTAATACACGTTCGATATATTTTTCAGATGGCAGTAAACTTTGTTGAATTCTTTTAGCGTAACGAATACTATCTAAGATCTCTTTTTGTTTTTCTTCAACCAACTCTTTCTGCTTTTCAACCACAAATTTTTGTTCTTCAATAATCGATTTTTGCTTTTTAGTAATACGAAAACGGTTAAACATAATTCCACCAAAAACTACAGTTAGTCCCAGTCCAATGTATAAGAAATAGCGTTGGTTCTCTTCCTGTTTTAATTGAAGAGTAGTTAATTTTTTTTCTTCAGCAACTTTTACACTATCCGCGGCTGCTTTTTTTTCGTATTCGTATTTTAATTGATTTTTTATACTGGCTTTTTTTGTTTCCTGGTTACTAATGCTATTACGCATTTGTATATAGAGTTCGTAATTTAATAAGGCGCTTTTATAATCACCATTAGCTTTGTAAATTTGGTTTAAATTTTTTGCTGCATTTTTAATAAGTATTGGATAAGACAATTCATTAGCCAAAACCATGCTTTTTTTGCAGTAGAATAGAGCTTTGTTGTAATTTTTTTGTTCACAATAAATACCTCCAATGTTATTTAGACAATCTGCAATTCCATTTTTGTCTCCAATTTCTTCTCTTATTTTTAAGCTTCGATCTAAATAATTTAATGCATCCGGAATGTTATTTTGTGTTTTGTAAATAAACCCAATGTTAATTAGCGATGCTGCAATTCCTATTTTATCCCCAATTTCCTCTCTTATTTTAAGACTTTTATTAAAGTAAATTATAGCCTTATCACTATTGCCCTGATTATTATAAAAGTACCCAATGTTATTTAGCGAACGAGCAATTCCATTTTTATCTCCAATTTCTTCTCTTATTTTTAAGCCCTTTTCCAGGTAATTTAAAGCTTTCAGAATATCGCCTTGATAAGTATAAATAGCGGCTATGTTATTTAATAAAGCTGCGGTTCCTTTTTTGTCGCCAATATCTTCTTGTATTCTAAGGCTCTTGCCATAATATTCTAAGGCTTTTAAAATATTACCCTGATTATTATAAATATACCCGATGTTATTTAGGGAAGTGGCAATTCCATTTTTATCGCCAATTTCTTCTTGTATTTTCAAGCTTTTGCTATAATATTCCAAGGCTTTTAGATTATTGCCTTCTATATCATAACCATAACCAATATTATTTAATGAAGCGGCGTAATGTTTTTTATAAATATGATATTCAGGCAAAGTCGACGCTGTTATTTTTAGTTTACTTTCTGTAATATTTTTTAACTGTTCATTATACTTTAGCAAAGTAACATCATCACCTTCTGCCTCAATCATTGCAATTAAAATATTACATCTAGTAGTATCGTGCTTGGCAGTTTTTAGCGCTAACATCAAAGAGTCTATAGTTTTATCTTGCCCAAAGCAACAACTAATTGCGAATTGGAGAAAGCTAATTAAAAGTATGTGTATTTTTTTCTTCAACCTCTGTTTTTAAAAATGCGTTCAATATATTTTTCAGAAGGTAATAAACTTTGTTGAATTCTTTTAGCGTAACGAATACTATCCAAGATCTCTTTTTGTTTTTCTTCAACCAACTCTTTCTGCTTTTCAACCACAAATTTTTGTTCTTCAATAATAGATTTTTGCTTTTTAGTAATCCGAAAACGGTTAAACATAATTCCACCAAAAACTATGGTAAGCCCAAGGCCAATGTATAAGAAATAACGTTGGTTCTCTTCCTGTTTTAATTGAAGTGTAGTTAACTTTTTTTCTTCAGCAACTTTTACACTATCGGCTGCGGCTTTTTTCTCGTACTCATAGTTTAGTTGCGATCTTATAGAAGCTTTTTTATTATCCAAATTATTAATACTATCACGCATTGTAATATAAAGCTCATAGTTTTCTAAAGCAGCGGTATAATTATTGGTGGCTTTATAAGCTTCGTTTAGTAACTGGGCAGCCTTTTTAATATTTTCAGGATAACCGAGCTCTAAGCTAATTTCTTTACTTCTTAAATAAGCTGCAAGTGCCTCCTTGTATTTTTTTTGTTTAAAATATATTCTTCCAATACTGTTTAACGACTGTGAAATGCCATGTTTATCACCGGCCTCTTCGCGTATTTTAAGGCTTTCATTAAAATATTCAAGCGCTTTTTTTGTATCACCTTTATCACGGTAAACACTTCCAATATTTAAATAAGCCAAAGCAATCCCTTTTTTTTCACCACTTGCTATCCTTAATTCCAGGCTTTTGTCAAGATATTCAATTGCTTTTTCAACATTGCCCTGCTTATTATGAACGAATGCCATGTTGTTATACGAATTAGACATTCCAATGCCTGATTTTATTTCTTTTTGAATAACAAAGGCTTTGGTATAGTATTCAAGCGCCATTGTATAATCGCCTTGCATAGCATGAACAGCACCAATATTATTAAGTGTGTTAGCAGCAGTTTTTTTATCACCAAGCTCTTCAAAAACTTTCAGACTTTTACTATAATTTAATAAAGCGTTTTGTATATCGCCTGTGTTACGATAAACGTTTGCTATGTAAAAAATACTGTAAGCAACTCCAAGTTTCTCATTAATATGCTCATATATTTTAAGGGCTTTTTCGTAACAAAGCAATGCTTGTTTTGTATTACCCTGTTCTGCAAAAAGAACACCCATATTATTATATGTAAGTGCCAGTATATCTTGATTATGGATGTCTTCGCAGATCTTTAAGGCTGAATTATATAAGGCCATGGCTTTTTGCTGATCACCCTGGCTTTGTGCAAGCAATGCAAGATTGTTTTTTGCCACAGCAAGATATTTGTGGAACGTGTTTTGTAATTTACCTGGAATAATCGATTTTTTTTCGGTTAATTGTAATAATTGTTCATTGAACGGTTCACTTTCTTTCGGATCCAACATATCTGTTATTCTTGTTAACAGGAAGCATTTTGTGGTATCGTCTTTAGTAGTTTCAAGAACCAGTTTTAAAGAATCAAGTAATTGATATTGCGCCTGTAACTGGCTGGTAAAAAAACATATAATAATAAGTATTTTTAAAATTTTCATTAATTTTTTAGTTATTCAGGTTTTTCTAATGTTTAGTAATACGTTCAATATACTTTTCTGTTGGCAGTAAGCTTTGTTGTATTCGTTTTGCGTAGTGAATACTATCCATGATCTCTTTTTGTTTTTCATCTACAAATTGTTTCTGATGTTCAACAATTGTTTTTTGTTGGTTAATAATATCTTTTTGCTTTTGCGCTACACGAAAGCGGTTAAACATTACCAAGCCAAAAATAATAGTTAAGCCCAATCCTCCATATAAAAAATAGCGTTGTGTTTCATCCTGCTTTAATTGTATTTGAGTTACCTTTTTTTCTTCAGCAACTCTAACGCTATCGGCAGCGGCTTTTTTCTCATACTCATATTTAAGTTGTGATTTAAGAACTGTTTTGCGCGCTTGTAAATTAGTAAGACTATCACTCATTTCAATATGCAGGTTAAACATCGCAAGAGCAAGGGCAGGTTGATCTTGGTTTTTATAAATAGAGTAGAGTAATTGGGCAGTATTACTTATTTGTCCCGGATATCCAAGCTCCAGTGCATACTGATGCGCTTTTTTAGCATTAGCAAGCGCCCGTTCAACATCACCAATTGCGAAATAAATTTCACCAAGGTTAGTTAAAGCCGTTGTGGTATGATCTTTTAATTTAAGCTCTTCGTTTAGTTTTACGCATTCAATAATGCTTTGCAAAGCTTCTGGAATTTTATTCATGCCTCGGTAAACCCTTCCTAAAGTATTTAAACATTCAGCCATTCCCGCTTTGTTATTCTCTTTTTTACGAATAGCATAACTTTTCTCGATATAATATAAAGCTTTTGAAAACTTACCAGCTTGCTCATAATTACTGGCAATGTTTTGTAGTATAAGTCCTTCTTCATGTACATTCTTTATTTTTCTGTGCATGATCAGGCTTTTTGTAAAGTAATCATGCGCTTTAATTCTATCCTTTTGTTCAGCATAGATCAGCGCAGTATTGTTATAACAGGTAGCCAAATTATATATATCGTTTATCGATTCTGCTATTTTTTCACTTTGAGAAAAGTAATAAAGGGCCTGGTTATAATCACCAATTTGACTATAAATAAGTGCAATGTTATTGTAAGGAGAAGAGATGTTGATCTTATTATCTACTGAATTAAAAAGACCAATACTTTTTTTGTAAGCAACAATAGCTTCTTTTGTATTACCAAGATTATATTTTATAATGCCTAAATTATTATAAGCGCTTGCCAAATAATTAGTATATTTTTTTTCTTCACGCGGTGTTAATTTATTTTGTAATATTTTTTCTGAAAGAATTAAAAGGTCGTTGTTATATTTTTGCCATTCACCTTCATCTGCCAGCTCAGATAATTTTGAAAGCGCTTCGCATTTTATACTATCAATTGCTGTAATTTTCAGAATATTTTTTAACGAATCGAGCTTAGGCGTTTGCGCAGATGAGATCACAAAAGCAAAGCATATAAGAGTAATAAATAAATATGTTTTAATTTTTATCAATACTTATTTTTTAAAACGCGCTCAATATATTTTTCGGTTGGTAATAAACTTTGTTGTATGCGTTTGGCATACCGAATACTAGCCATTACCTCTTTTTGTTTTTCTTCTGCCACCTGTTTTTGTTCTTCAACTAAAGTTTTTTGCTGGTCAATAATGTTCTTTTGTTTTTGTGTGATCTTAAAACGGTTAAACATAAATATAGCAAATACTAATGTTAGAAGTAGACCACCATATAAAAAATAGCGTTGCTTTTCTTCCTGTTTTATTTTTAGCTGTGTGATCTTTTTTTCTTCTGAAACTTTAATACTATCTGCAACCGCCTTTTTTTCATATTCATAATTAAGCTGCGATCTTATAGATACTTTTTTATTTTCCTGGTTGTTTATGCTATCCCGCATTAATATGTAAAGTTCTTTTGCAGCAAGCGCTTTACCAGGCTCTCCAAGGTTTGTATATGCGGCGGTAAGTCCTAATGCTGCGTTCTTTATCATGTCCGGTATTTTTAGTTCATTGCTTATGTCCATACTTTCTTCAAAATATGGCAGAGCGATAGCGTATTTTTTTTGCCTGCTATAAATTGTGCCTATGTTATATAAGGTGCTACCAATGCCGGGCTTACTTTTAATTTCTTTATTAATGGCCAGGCCTTTTTGAAAAAGTGCAAGCGCCTCGCTGTATTTTTTTTGAGTTTGAAAAACAGCCCCTAAATTTCCGATACTAATAGCCATGCCGTGCCTGTTACCTGTTATTTCATTTAACCTCAATGCTTCATTAAAATAAAAAATAGCAACACTATCATTGTTTTTCATCCTGCTCACCTGGCCAAGCGAATTATAGGTCATTGCCATACCAATAAGATCGTTTATCTTTTTTTCGTATTGCAGGCTTCGCAAATAAATTTCGTTTGTTTTATCATAATCGCCAAGGTTTAAATGAACGGCGCCAATATTTAGTAATACATTAATTAATACTTCATAATTCTGTATCTCTTCAGCAATTTTTAAACTTTTGTAATAGTATTCTAACGCTTTGCCTGTATTTGCCTGCATATAATAATCAAGGCCAATAGCGTTTAATGCGTTTGCAATGCCTGTTTTATTATTATTTGATTCGGCTACTTTTAAGCTTCGGTTATAAAAAGCCAGGGCTTGGTCTGTTTTTGAGAGATTATCATAAACAACACCAAGATTGAATAATGTTTGTGACACTTCATCCTTTTCGTTTATACTTTCTCTTACTTTAAGACATTTATTAAAATAAATTATGGCAGAATCTAAATTGCCCTCAATTTGATGGATGTATCCAATGTAATTCAAATAAACTCCCTGGTATTTTAAATACAGTTTATTTGTACTGTTTTTTCCTTTTAGCTTTGCGCCTGTTACTTCTTTGATCTGATAAACATAGTTTTTCCATTCTTCTTCGGGCGCTGCCTCCGCAAGAGCTACAAGTGTTTTTAGTTTAACGCTATCCTGTTTTGCAGTTTTTAGAGTAAGTTTTAATGAATCAAGGACTTCAGCTTGGGCAAAAGCGTTTTTACAAATTGTAAATAACAATATGCAGGATAAAAAATATTTTAAAGATCTATTCAATCAGTTCTTTTAAAACAGGCTCAAAACTCCTTTTTTAAGTGGATACAGTCCGTTTTTTAAGAAAAACGGCCAATTGGCAGTAAAAAAGCAGCATTTAAGGTAATTTAGCACCCTCTAAAAGTATTAATTAATTTTAGTTATAAAACAAGGCTTAAAATAGGTTTTATTTTGAGTAGTTTTGCCTCGCAAAAAGCTATATTTTATCGGGAGTTTCAAAATAAACCGATCAATGCCCTAAAATATTCGCTATTTTTATGAAAAAAGTTTGTTGTATCAAAAAAACTTCATACATTTGCACCCCTTATTTAAGGAAAAGACTAAAAAATTTACAAAGTGGACGCATTAAGTTATAAAACAAAATTTGCCAATAAAGCTTCAGCAGAGAAGGAGTGGTTATTGGTTGACGCTGAAAATGAAGTAGTTGGAAGATTAGCTTCAAAAGTAGCCATGTTATTACGTGGTAAACATTTAACCAGCTATACCCCGCATGCAGATGCAGGAAGTAATGTAATTATCATTAATGCTGAAAAAGTACGCTTTACAGGTAAAAAAGTTACTGATAAAGTATATATCCGTTACACGGGATATCAAGGTGGTCAGCGTTTTACTACTCCAAAAGAGTTATTAGCAAAAAAACCTGAAGAGATCCTTGAGCATGCAATTCATGGTATGTTACCAAAAGGCCCGTTAGGTCGCCAATTAAATAAAAATATCCGTATTTTTGTTGGAACAGAACATGGCCACGATGCACAACAGCCAAAAAAAGTAGATCTAAGTAAAATTAAGTAATTATAAATTAAATGGAAGTAATTAACACATCTGGTCGCAGAAAAACTTCAGTAGCTCGCGCTTACGTAACAAAAGGAAGCGGTAATATTGAAGTAAACGGTAGAGATTATAAAGAATATTTTAAAACTCCAACATTACATTATTATGTAACTCAGTCTTTAAAAGTATCAAATGCTTTAACTGATTATGATGTAAAAGTAAATGTTGCAGGTGGTGGAATTACAGGTCAGGCACAAGCTATTCGTTTAGCAATTGCTAAAGCTTTAGTTGAAATAAATGCAGAGCTTAAGAAAGACTTACGCGCTGCAGGTTTAGTTACCCGCGATCCACGTATGGTTGAACGTAAGAAATTCGGTCAAAGAGGAGCTCGTGCTCGTTTCCAATTCAGCAAACGTTAATATTAGATTTAAAACAGAAGAGAATATACAAATGTCGACAAGAACATCATTTAACGAATTACTTGAAACAGGTGCACATTTTGGTCACCTTAAAAGCAAATGGAATCCAGCAATGGCTCCTTATATTTATGCCGAGAAGAACGGTATTCATATTATTGACCTTAATAAAACCGTAGTAAAGATCGATGAGGCTGCTGAAGCTCTTAAACAGATCGTACGTTCAGGTCGTAAGATATTATTTGTTGCTACTAAGAAGCAGGCAAAAGATATCGTTGCAGAAAAAATTAAAGCTATCAATATGCCATACGTTACTGAACGTTGGCCAGGTGGTATGTTAACTAACTTTGCTACTATCCGTAAATCGGTACGTCGTATGAGCCAAATTGACAAAATGAATGCTGACGGTACTTTTGGAAATATCTCAAAACGTGAGCGTTTACAGTTTTCACGTGAGCGTGCAAAATTAGAGATCAACTTTGGTTCTATTGCAGATCTTTCCCGTTTACCGGCTGCATTATTTATTGTTGATATTACTAAAGAACATATCGCTGTAGCAGAAGCTAAGCGTTTAAATATCCCAACATTTGCAATTGTTGATACTAATTCAAACCCAAATCAGGTTGATTACGTTATTCCTGCAAATGATGATGCTTCTACTTCAATTGCTTACATCATTGATTTGATGGCTACTGCAATTAAAGAAGGTTTATCTGATCGTAAGATGGATAAAGAAGCTGGTAACACTGAAGAATCTGACACTAAAGAATTCAGCAAAGAAGAAGCTGAAGAACTAGCAGACGGTGCAGTTATCAAAGGTGGAACTAAAGAAGCTGATGATGAAGAAAAAGGCGGCGCTAAAAAACCACGTCGTAGAGTAACGACTGCAAAAAAATAATTAATACCATAATATTTAAAAGCGGTCATTCTGTAAATCAGGCTGACCGTTTTTTTTGACCTAAAGCAGAATATGAAGTAGATCAAAAATTTCATATTAAATAAGAAACATTAAACAAGAAATAATAATTATAAATAAGAAACAAAATGGCAATTACAGCAGCAGAAGTTAATAAATTACGTCAGCAAACAGGTGCTGGTATGATGGATTGTAAAAAATCATTATAAGAAAGCAATGGCGATTTTGAAGCCTCTGTAGATTTTCTTCGTAAAAAAGGTGCAAAGGTAGCAGCTAATCGTGCTGACCGTGATGCAAAAGAAGGTGTTGTTTTAGCAAAAACTTCTTCAGATAATAAAACAGGAGTAGTTGTTAGTGTTAATTGCGAAACTGATTTCGTAGCACAAAATGCAGAATTTATTGAGTTTGCAAATAATGTTACTACTATTGCATTAGAGAAAAAACCAGCTGATATTGATGCTTTAAAAGCATTACCATATAATGGCGATCTTACTATTGCCGACAAATTTATGGAGCAAATTGGTAAGATCGGTGAAAAAATTGACATCGGTTATTACAATGTTGTTAATGCAGAACAAGTTGTTGGATACGTTCACCCGGGTAACCGTTTAGCGGTTGCTATTGGTTTTAATAAATCAGTATCTGCTGAAGTTGCGAAAAATATTGCTATGCAGGCAGCCGCAATGGCCCCGGTAGCTATTGATAAAGATGATGTGGATAAAACTACTATCGACCGTGAATTAGAGATCGCCCGCGAAACTACCCGTGCAGAAGGTAAACCTGAAGATATGGTTGAAAAAATTGCTCAGGGTAAATTAAATAAATTCTATAAAGATTCTACTTTATTAAACCAGGAATACTTTATCGATAACAAAATGACTGTTCGTCAATTCTTACAAAGCGTAGAAAAAGACCTGACGGTATCCGCCTTAAAACGCTATTCATTATCTTAATAATTTTAAATCCCGGCTTTTTAGTCGGGATTTTTTTTAACCCGTACTTAAAATAAAGCTCTCAAAAATATGAAATACAAACGCATTCTATTAAAACTTAGTGGCGAAGCCTTAATGGGAAATAAAGGTTTTGGAATTGACCAGGAAAGATTGGGCGAATATGCCCGTGAAATTAAATCATTATACGATAACGGTTGCCAGGTTGCCATTGTTATTGGCGGTGGTAATATCTTTCGCGGTATTCAAGCCGAAAAAGGTGGTATGGACCGTGTGCATGGCGATTACATGGGAATGCTTGCTACAGTTATTAATAGTATGGCAATTCAAAGCGCGCTTGAAGTAATTGGTGTGCAAACGCGTTTACAAAGCGCTATTAAAATGGAACAGATCTGTGAACCATATATCCGTCGTAAAGCAGTCCGTCATTTAGAAAAAGGCCGTGTTGTTATTTTCGGCGCAGGTACAGGTAACCCTTATTTCACAACCGATACAGCTGCAACCTTACGTGCAATTGAAATTGAAGCAAATGTAATTTTAAAAGGCACGCGTGTAGATGGTATTTATACTGCAGATCCTGAAAAAGATAAAACAGCTACTAAATACGAAACCATCTCTTTTGAAGAAGTATACAACAAAGGCCTTGAAGTAATGGATATGACAGCATTTACACTTTGTAAAGAAAATAATTTACCGATCATTGTTTTTGATATGAACAAAAAAGGCAACCTTAAAAATTTAGTGGATGGCCAGAAGATCGGAACTTTAGTGGAGATGTAGCTTCGACAAGCTCAGCTACCGGGTGTATGTCTCTGAACTTATACAGTAATTGAGCTCATCGAAATGAATTTTGAATACTTCATATATTGGTCATTGAGCTTGTCGAAATGTACTTTCAGATAACTAATAAACGGTCATTGAGCTTGTCGAAATGACTAATAAACGGTCATTGAGCTTGTCGAAATGTACTAATCAGATTTGTTTTTAGATCTTGAAAGATCTGGTAAATTCTCATATTTACCATTGATCAAAGCCTCTTTCTTTTTCCTGCTCCATCCCTGAACTTGTTTCTCTCTATTGAACGCGACGTCAATTCTTGGATATTCTTCGCTATAGACTAAGATAACTGGTAGTCTTGTTTTCGTATAGTTTGCACCCAATCCATTTTGATGCTGATCTACTCTTGCTCCAAGATTAATTGTGCTTCCAGTGTAATACTAATTAGTGTTCTAAATTATACAATAAGTGATTGCGATTAGTTAATGATGTTAAATATGCTTTATTTTTATTTAAACGTTTAATTCCTATAACTG
>JACDED010000225.1 GCA_013816615.1 Bacteroidota bacterium | reverse complement strand
ATCCAAACGTAAACCTGCATTAAATTTTATTCTTTTAAAAACAGCGGCGTCATAAATTAAATAAGCAGAAGATAAAATATTTATTGTATTTACTTTTCGGCTATAGATCAGGGATGCCGTATCTGTAAGTAAAATATCTGTTGTTTTATAAAACTCGGTAATGTTTGATCTTTCATCTTCCAAACTACTTTCAATACCGGCCTTAAATTTCATGCTTGGTGTTGGATAAAAGGTGAGGTCTTCTCGCAATGTATAGCTATTGTAATTGATGTGACGAAAACCATATTTTTCAGGGTCTATATTTAAGCGCCAGCCCGAATGTAGAAAAGATGTTTTACTGTAGCTTTTATCTGAAATAACACTTTGTACCTGGAAATTTTGTGCGTTGATCTTACTTAATGCATTTGCCTTTGGAAGGATCTTTTGAAAACTTGTATCACTATAATCATTAACGTTTAAAGTAGTTAAATTTATTTTTGTTTTATAATTAAGTGTGTAGGTGATTTTTGAAGTAAGATCTGCTTTTTTTTCAGTGGGAGATAAAACACTAAGTATTGATCGTAAACCAACAATAAACGCGAGCTTATTTTTAATAAGAGGCCCTTGTATAAGATAAGAAGGATTAGAAGTATTAAGATCTACATTAGTACTAAAGCGCTCAGGATTTCCGTTTTTTGTAGTTAAATTAAAAACAGAAGACATAGCGTTGCCGTAATTTGCAGCGTAGCCACCGGTTAGTACCTCTGCCTTTTCGAGCATTTCGGGATTAAAAACAGATTGTCCGCTAAAATGAAAAGGCAAAGGCAACTTTATATTGTCAATTAAAAAAAGATTTTCAGACGATTCGCCTCCCCGCACATGAATTTCAGAAGAACCATACACATCTACTTTACTAAGCACACCAGGTAAGGCTGTAAGTGATTTCATAGGATCGTTCGAAATGCCTTTTACAGATTCTATTTGCGCATGCTTCAGTTCCATTTCACTTACCGAAACTTTTTCAATGATTTTATCGGAAGTAACAATTGTTTCAGAAAGATTAATTGCCTCTTGGCTCAATTCTAAAGAAACGCTAAGTGGCTGATCTTTTATTTCAATATTTTGTTCACTTATTTTGTAACCAAAAGCATTTATTATCAATACATAATTGCCTGCTGGTATATGATCAAAATAAAAGTGACCATTAAAATCTGAATAAGCGTTAAATGCTTCTCCTTTTAAATAAACGGTAGCAAATTCAATAGCGCTTTTATCCGCACTATCTTTTACCATACCTGAAATTTTAAAAGTGAGTTTTTTTACGGGTGATAAAGTTATTTGGGAGCCAATCAATTCCCATTTTATTTTAGCGGGATCGAAGATCTGATTCAAAGCTTCTTTTAAAGTTACATCTGTAACCAAAATTGTTATCTTTTGCGAAAGATCTATCGTATTCCCATATGAAAAATGGGCGTTGGTTTGTTTTGTGAGTTCTTTTAAAGTTTCTTCAATAGAATTTTTTTGTGAATTAAGAGTAACTTTTTTATCCAATAAATTATCCTGTGCTATTACAACCGAATTGAATAGCATCAAGACAAAAATGGTAATAAAAAATTTCATATACAGATCAGCATCCGGTACCTGTAATTTCTACATTTTTTTCTTTAATTACAGTCTTAATATTCAGTGTTTTTTCCAATACTGTTAACACATCGGCCAATTTAGGATCTTCAAAAGAACCGGTAAATTTGCAATTTAAAATAGCTTTGTCCTTAATTATAAATTCACGCTTAAAATATTTTTTTAGAGCAATGCAAATATCCGCAATGGATGAATTGGCAAACTCTAGTTTTTTAGTTCTCCAGGCCATAAAATTAAGATCTGAATTAACTGATCTTTCAATACGTTGTTTGCGCTTATTTAAAACACCAACATCACCAATGGTTAACAATTCGGAATGCTCGTACTTATCTGTAAACGAAACAGTACCTGTAACCACTGTAACTACAGTAAGAGAATCTTTTTCGTAAGCCAGTACATTGAACGAAGTGCCTAAAACTTTTACATTAAAATTTTTATTCCCGATAACAAAAGGCCTGGCCGGGTTTTTGATGATCTCAAAAAAAGCTTCTCCTTCAAGGTTTATTTTTCTTTCATTGGCAGCAAATTGTTTAGGATAACTAAGCTTACTATTCTCGTTTAAAATTATGGTAGAGCTATCGGGTAATAAAATAGTTTTTCTTTCATTAAAAGTTTCAACCATTATTATTTCAGGTTTATTACCAACCTTTAAAAAGAACCAGGTAGCAAACAAACCAACTATAAATACAGCCGCAGCTCTTAAAATCCAGGTATTATAAACCGGCGCTTTGCGGGTCATTGGAATAACTTTTTCTTCCTCTTTTATTTTTTCCTGGATAGAAGCCCAGGCTTTTGCTTTATCAATTTTGATATCCAGGTTTAGCTTACCGGTATTTTGCCAGGTTGTTTTAATGTCTTCCAACAACACAGCATTAGCACTATCGGCTTTTAACCATAGTTCTACCTGGCCCTGCTCTTCAAGCGTGGCCTCACCTTTAATGTACTTTGCTATGAGTTCCCAATCCTGCATATTAAATCCAAAACTAAATTACCAATCTTTTGATGCGCATTTAACATATAACCTTTTACTGATCTCATTACAGTTATATGTCGTTTTAAAAATCATTTACCCTATTCCCTATTTTAAATAACCGTATAACAACCAAAACATTATAGTATTTGCCCCAGTTTTTAAGAAGGGTTTTAAATGTTCGTGCATTAACTTTAGGGCTTTACCCATATTACTTTCAACTGTTTTTATCGAAATATCCAATTGTTCAGCTATCTCACGGTTCTTTAATCCGCTAAAACGGCTCAACTGAAAGATCATGCGCATATTCTCCGACATTTTATCCAAACCGGAATTGATAGCATCTGTCAATTCTTTTTCTTCAACAAAAGCCTCTACATTATTATGAGATCGTGGATTTATGAATTTTAATTCATCTACCGCTTTGTGCGCATTTTTTTGTTTTCGTAAATGATCAAGCGCCCTGAATACAACCGCTTTATATAAATAAGCTTTAAAAGTAGTGTTTACTTCAATTTCATTTCTTCGCACCCACATCTTCACAAACACATCCTGTACTACATCCTGCGCCACATCCACATCTTTTACAACCGGTAAAACTATCCTGCATAACTCTTCGTAATAAAGGTTAAACAGTTCGTTGAACTCAAATTCTGTACAGATCTTTTGTGACATGGTATTACAAACATACAAAAAATGAATAAAAAGAAATCGTAGATATTAAAAACATAATGATATTAAAAATTATACTTGGGCGTTGCCTACGGCCCGGGCTATTTCGGGCTCCGCTTCGCTCCGGCTGGGCGAGAAAATCGCCCGAGCTAAACCCTTCATATCCCTCGTATGTTTGTATTCATTAAATTTATAATAGGATAGTGAAGAGAACGGGTGACAAGTTCCATCCCTGGGTAATCATAGATATACCGTGCGTTAGAAATAGTGCCCCGTTCTCTTTGCTTT
>JACDED010000014.1:11966-55639 GCA_013816615.1 Bacteroidota bacterium | reverse complement strand
ACAATAGACCAAGCAATGGATAGCGCAGTTATAGGAATTAAACGTTTAAATAAAAATAAAGCATATTTAACATCATTAACTAATCGCAATCACTTATTGTATAATTTAGAACACTAATTAGTATCAGTCAGTTCACTCCACGAAGATGTTTCACTATACTTACTGAAATCAATAATTAACGAGCCGCTTGATGCAATAATTTTCTTTTCGTATGTAATACACTGTTGGCCTTTAGCAAATGTGTTAATTATATTCTTAAATTGCTCTACACTCCAGGGTTTCATACCCGGAAAGCATTTTAATTGTAGCTTGGTAACATCATCATAGTCTTTAATTGTAATTGTCCGTAATTTTATTTTTTTAAATATTTTTTCAGTTTTTATTTCCATATAATAATTTTTATTAATTTTTTTAACCCACTTAGGTAAGCTGCACTCCAAAAACAGGTGCCGGAGAGTTAAAAATTAGCCTGCTATATAAAGACGGGTAAATAATAGATGTTAAAAGTGTTTTGCTTTTTGAAGGTGTGATTGCAATAAGGTCTGCTTTTTGTTTTTCAGAGTAAGCAATAAGCTCCTTTAAGCTGGTTACGCCTTCAAACCTTTTTGTAGTACTTAAAACATTTTGTTCTTCTAAAATTGAAATTGCTTTATCGAATATTAGGTCGAAGTCTGAATTGGAAGATGAATTTTTTTCATTCATGCCTATAGCATGTATTTTACCGCCTGTTTGCTTAGCCAATGCCACCATAAAAGGTATTTTCTCATACCAGTTAGCTAAATTTCTAATGGGAATAATAATATTTCTAAAATCGATTGTTCGATAAAATTTATTAACGCAAATTACCGGTATATTCGTTTGTTCCATAATCTTTAATGGGCGGTACTTTGATATTGCCCTGCTAAAAAAACCTTTCGAATCGTCGGGCAATACTATTAAATCATATTCACCATTTTTAGCAAAATCAATAATGGTGCTCGAACAGAAGCCATAGCATGTCTGGTATGAGTAAGCTGAGGGATTAATAAAATTCTTCAATATATAATCCTCAACGGCTTCGGCAGATTCTATCTTGTATTTATACATATTAGCTAATTGCCCGGAATTGAATCTTGCAGGTTCTTGAGAAAGAAATGGTTCTATAATATTTAGTAAATGAATTTTTGCATTAAATTCATTAGCGAATTTGTCGGCCACCTTTAGAGCATTTAGCGAAGAGTTGCTAAAATCAAATGGCACAAGAATTTTTTTTATTTTGTAATTGATCATGGTAAAAGTTATTAAGTATAAACAGCAGATTCTTATAAAAACAAAAATGTTGAAAACATTAAGAAGAAAAAATCTGCCGGAATTGGAAAACCAGCAGATTTGATCAACCAAAAGAATTTATAATTATGCCTTTTAACTAAAGTTAAAGATATCGAATTAAAGAAAAAATGATAATTATCAATTATCAGGTTTTTAATAAAATATTTTAATTTAAAAAAGTAACCATTAAAAAATTAGGTCTGAGGCTTATTCCTTTTTTTGTAAAGTAGCATCTTTTTCTTGTATTTTATTCGCACGATTGCAGTAACAATGGCCATAATTAGTATACAGGTGACGCACATTGTAAAAAGAGCTACGGCAAATACAACAAGTAAGTCCATATTATTCAAAGCTCTCAGTTTCCATTTCAGTTAATTTTTGATTGAATAACCATTCGAATTCTTCTTCAAAAAAGAATTTTTCTTCACCAAATGCCGGTTTCAAATCATCCATCCAAATAGCTTTCTCATCATATTTAGCGAAAAATGGGCGGGCTACCCAATCAGGATTCCTTCCTTGTAACATTCTTAAAACAAATATCTTTTCTCCTTTAATTTCGGACACGCCCAAAACCTGGACTTTGCCAGGCGTGCAAGACATGCTTGGACCACGAACGGTTCTGCAAACACCACTGACTTGTTGATAAGCCGTTCTAAAAATTTTCCAGGCATTTTCTAAACTTAAGGCAAAATAATCCTGTGCGCCGGTATCACGCGGAATAAACATATAATAAGGAATACAATTTAGGTTAACCTGTTTACGCCACATTTCGGCCCAAACATTTGGTGAATCATTTATATGTTTTAATATTGGTGATTGCGTTCGTATTTGCACACCTACATTTCTTAATTTTTTTATTGCATTTATTACAGCGGGAGTATCTAACTCAACTGGGTGCGAAAAATGTGCCATGAAGGATAAGTTAATGCCTTTTTTTACAACTTTATAAAACAGATCTAACATCTCGTCAGCATCATCATCACTTATAAATTTGTATGGCCAATAACCTAAGGCTTTGGTGCCAATACGGATCGTTTGTAAGTTAGGAATATTTGCATCTAAAAGAGGTTCTATATAAGTAGCAAATATTTTTGCTTTCATGATCATTGGATCACCACCTGTAAATAATATATCTGTTACCTGTGGATTTTCTATAATATAATCTCGTAATTGGTTTGCTTCTTTGTTTGCAAATTTCATTTCATCCATACCTACAAATTGCGGCCAGCGAAAACAGAATGTGCAATATGCATGACACGTTTGCCCCTGGCTTGGAAAAAACAGAACAGTTTCTTTGTATTTATGTTGCATGCCCATTAATTTTTCTCCGTTTAATTCAGGTACATTATGCTCTAATTGTCCGGCGGGATGGGGATTTAACGCTTTACGAATTATATTTGCAATATTTTTAATTTCATCTTTATTATTAGTATGTTGTAGGGTAATTCTCATCATTTCATAATGTTCTTTACTTAACATTCCTTTTTGCGGAAAAGTTAATTTAAACATTGGATCGTCATGTATATTATCCCAGTCAATAAGTTCGTTAACAACATAATTATTTGTTTTAAAAGGCAAAACATTACCAACTACTTCAATGGCCTCTAGTTGCAGAGATGAAAGCCTGCTAATTTGCGGAAGATTTTTATAGTTGTGAAGTGAATAAGATTGTAATTTCATGATATCTGATTTTAAACTTGCTGCAAGTAACAACTAAATGATTTTTTTTCTATTGATAATTATCAATCAGAAAAATATTTTTTTTGGCAAAAAAAACCCGCTGAAAAAAAGTGCTTCAGCGGGTGCGTTATTATGGAAAAGTTTATCGAGGTAAAAATAGACCTTCTTTTTTTACATTTTATTGATAATTATCAATATTTTTTTATTATAAAAAACATATAATTATGGTCAATTTTATAATGACAATTTACAATGCAGATACAGGTATTGAAATCTAAGATCCATAATGCTTTTGTTACCGAAGCTAACATAGAATACATTGGAAGTATAACTATTGATGAGGCTCTTATGGAAGCCGTTAATATTAGAGAAGAAGAGCAGGTGCATGTGATCAATCATAGAAATGGTGAACGATTAATTACTTATGCTATAAAAGGAAAGAGGGGAAGCGGCGAAATTTGTATGAACGGCCCTGCAGCACTAAAAATTAGTAAAGGTGATAAAATTATTATTATCGCTTATGCAGGAATTGATGATGAAAATGTAGAAAATTTTAAAGCCAAAATTATTTTTCCTAATCCGGATAATTTTATTTAAGATGAGTGATGAAAGATTAACTGCTTTAAGAATTCAGCACAACGATCCAAAAAACTGGCATTCTAAAGTTTGCAGGAAGTGCAAGAAAAAATATAAAATAAATATGATTACAATGCCCGAAGTTGATGAAGAACTTAATTACTGTTTTAATTGTTTTCAGAAATATGTCTGGGAATATATGTGGTAATATTAGTTGAAAGAGTCAATTAATTCATGCCTGTATCGCGAAAGAACAGAAGATTTTGATAAAAACCCCAGATAAATTCCATCTTTTACAACCGGCAAATTCCACTGGCCGGTTTCATCAAATTTTTTCATTGCCGAAAAAATACTTTCATCTGATGATATTTTAGCCGATACTTTTTCCATAATATCCTTCGCGGTAATTTTTTCATATAATTTAGTGTCAAACATTTCTTCCCTTATGTTGTCTAATTGAACAATACCAAGTAGTTTATTTTTTTTATTTACAACAGGAAATATATTTCTTCGCGTATGTTTTATGTGCTCTATTACTTTACCTAAACTTTCTTCGGGGTGAAGTACTGAGAAATCTTTTTCAATTAGATCTAAAACTTCAATACGACCCAAGATACTTATATCTTTATTTTCCGACACTATTGTTCCTCTTAATTTCAATTTTCGAATATCCATAGATTCAGGATGGAAAAATTTCACTATTACATAACTTATAGAAGCAACAATCATTAAAGGAACAATTAAGGCATAACCCCCGCTTATTTCAGCAATTAAAAATATACTTGTAAGTGGTGCATGAAACACGCCACTTAAGATACCAGCCATTGCCACTAATGTAAAATTACTCATCGGTAAATTAATACCAATTAATTTAAAAAGTAAGGAAAATACATAACCTAAATATGCGCCAACAAATAAAGACGGAGCAAAATTTCCACCTACGCCACCAGAGCCGATCGTAGCTGAAGCAGCAAATACTTTAATAAGCATTACAATTGTCAATAAAATCAAAAGTGCCCAGTCAGCGTAGGCTGCTAAATACAGGGGGCTATTTTTAAAAATTTGTGGTGCCGAGTTTGTGGCGAGGAGTTTAATACTTTCATATCCTTCACCAAATAGCGATGGAAAAACAAATACCATTATGATAAGAAAGACACCGCCTAAAACCCAGCGAAGCATTTTTGATCTCAGCTTTTCATAAAAACTTTCTAAAAAATGAAATACGTTTACATAATAAATGGATGTAATTCCTGCAATAATAGCCAATAAAATATAAAACGGTACATTATGATAGTTAAAGGGAGCCAAATTTTGAAAACTAAGAAGAATGTCTTCTTTAAGAAGAATGCTTGATATTAGTGCCCCTGATACAGAGGCAATAAGTAAGGGAATAAACGCAGTGATGGAAATGTCGACTAATATTACTTCAAGCGCAAATAAAACACCGGCAATTGGTGCATTAAAGGCGCCAGATATACCTCCGGCAGCACCTGCAGCTAATAGTAAAGTGCGTTCTTTATAATTTAATTTATTTACCCTTGAGTAATTTGATCCGATAGCTGATCCTGTGCTGACTATTGGTGACTCCAATCCCGCTGAGCCACCAAATCCTACAGTAAGGCCGCTTGTAATAATGTGTGAATAGATTTGTTCGAAAGGTAAAAAACTTCCTTTTTTTGCAATGCTATGTAAAATATTTACGCTGCCAACATTTACATCATTTTTAAATAATGGTTTTATCAAGAAAACAGTTATACCAATGCCAATTACAGGAAACAATAAATAGAAGTATTTTGAAGATCCTTCAAAAAAACCTTCTAAAATAAGGTGACGGATACCATGGACGAATAATTTTAAAACAACAGCAGCAATGCCGGCACTAAGTCCTACAAGTATGCTTGAAAATATTAAGAATTGCTTTTCAGTTAAAATAGTATGAATTTTATTTATAACTATATTTATTACATTTAATTTTTGATAGTTCATTTTTTGTTATGTCAGTTGGATTAAAGCTTATAGGATTAGGTATATTTTTCAAAATAAAGCCGGTATAAAACCGGCTCCATTAAACAAAAACAACAATGAATAAAATTGTGAACAAATGTACATGAAACTTGTTTACTATTAATTGATACTTATCAATTTTATTTTAATTTATGTGATAATGGCACGAATCTATCAAAAGTTGATAATTATCAACTTTTGATAGATTGAATTTAATTAATATTGAAAATATGTTCAATTTAGAAAATTATCACCTTAAATCGTCATCTTTTAGTGATGCGCTTAGTTCTAAAGAATTATCTTATTTTAAAGAAAAAGCAGAAAGGATTGAATTTAAAAAGAAACATATTCTTTTTAAAGAAGGTTCTTTTTCTAAAGGAGTTTATATTGTAAGAAAAGGAAAAATAAAAATATATAAATCTAACCCAAATGGCGCAGAAAGTATAGTTTACATTTATAAAAAAGGAGATTACTTTGGTTATAGACCTCTATTAGCTGAGGATCCAAATCCGGTTTCTGCTGCTGCAATAGATAACACAGTTGTAAGTTATCTCCCCAAGGAAGCCTTCCTATCCTTATTTAATAGATCGGATACTTTAGCAAAAAAAATAGTTATTACATTATCGCAGGAATTTTCTGTATGGATAAATAAGATGACAGTTTTCACTCAATTTTCAGTTAAGGAGCGTATCGCTTTAAGTTTATTAATTCTTAGTAAGGTCTATCAAAATAATGCAGAAAAAAAAGTAATCATTTCAATTAACAGAGATGATTTTGCTAGCTTTGTTGGTACTGCAAAAGAGTCCTTGGTAAGGAATTTAAGACATTTTAAGGACGAGAAAATCATTTCCACCCAAGGAACTAAAATTGTTGTAATGAAACCAGATCAACTACATGCGTATCTTTTATAATAAATTTATATGACGATAAGATTACAATTACTTATTGGCTTTTTTACACTTATTTTTGTGTTTGTGTTGGTTTTTTTTGCAAATCAAAGCTTATCACAGGAAGTATTGACAAATACTAATTACCTCAATAATTCTGAGGCCGTTATAAAAAACTCCAACATCTTACATAAAGAAATGATAGAAATGCAGAGTGGTTTTCGGGGATTTTTGCTAACGAACCAGGAAGTTTTTTTAGAGCCATATTATGAGGGAATAAAAAATGTACCGGTATTATTGAACGAACAGCAAGCTTTACTATCAACACAACATCAAAAACAAAAGTTAGATTCTATTTATAGATTGCATCAGGCATGGGTTGAATATTCTGACTCTTTGATCTCTACAAAAAAAGATACTCTACCGGAAGCAGGTATTCGTTATAAAAAATTATTCGATACTAAGCTTAAAATGGAGGTGGGAAAGAAGCTTAATGATAAAATTCGTGCAATGTTCATTACACTTGATAATTATGAGTATACCATTAGGCAGGAAAGAAGGATTGCTTTGCAAAGATCCATTAACAACAATAGAAATACATCATTAATATTACTTATAGCTTCTGTTTTAGTCGGTTTTATTTCAAGTATTTATTTTATAAGAATTATTACGATACGTATTGCCAAACTGGTAAATCTTGCAGAAAAGATTTCACAGGGTAATTTTATAACTATAAATGACAAAAAAAGAGATGAATTTACTAAACTTGTTAATTCTTTAAATCAAATGTCTGAAACATTAAATAAAAATTTTAATGAACTCAAAAAGAAGAACAAGGAGTTAGATCAATTTGCCTATGTGGTTTCTCACGATTTAAAAGCGCCATTAAGAGGGATATCGAATATTATCTCCTGGATGGAAGAAGATCATGAAAAAGATATAACACCCGAAATAAATCAAAATCTGATACTCATAAAAGGAAGAACATTGAGGTTGGAAAATATGATTAATGGTTTATTGGAATACGCAAGAATTGAAAAAACGCGCAAAGGCATCGAAATGGTTAATACTGATCTTATGTTAAAAGATCTGAAAGAACTACTTATTCCTTCTAAATTTTCGTTAATCATAAAAAATCCGTTACCGATTATACATGCAGAAAAACTGCATATAGAACAGGTTTTCGCGAACCTGATAAGCAATGCAGTAAAATATAATAACAACGAACACCCTGAAATAATTATTGACTATAATGACGAAGGAAAATACCATCAATTTTCTGTATTTGATAATGGACCCGGCATTGACAAAGAGTATTTTGGAAAGATATTTGAGATTTTTCAGACGTTACAAGAGCGCGACGCATTCGAAAGTACAGGGGTAGGATTAGCAATAATAAAAAAAATTATTGATGATAATAAAGGCACTATTAACGTTGAATCAGAATTAGGTAAAGGAGCCCGATTTGTTTTTACATGGCCAAAAATTTAGAAATGATGAAAGAAATACTATTAATTGAAGATGATTATCTTGATGTTGAAAGTGTAAAAAGAGCATTAAAAAAGTTAAATGTCGATCATAGGCTTCATGTCGCACATAATGGTGTTGACGGATTGGCAATACTTACAGGTAATGCCGGCGTTCCAAAAGTATTGCCGGATATTATTTTACTCGACATTAATATGCCAAAAATGAATGGAGTCGAATTTTTAGGAATTATCAAAAGCTATTATAGTTTAAAAAAAATAAAAACATTTGTAATCACTACTTCGGCTGAAGAGTATGATAAGCAGGCAATGGAAAATTTAGGTGTACACGGATATATTTTAAAACCTTTGGATTTTAAAAGTGATTCATCTAAGGATGATTTGAAATTGCTTAATGAGTTATTGTCTTAAATGGCAACGTAACTATTATTATAGATTTTACTATTCATTTCTCTCGAATTAATCAACTGAAAATTTAAACTTAATGTCCAACCACTTTTATTGTGAAGGACATATCAAGTGATAATTATATTTTTTTTATTGTATAAATGCTTGCAACCATTTTATTGCCTCATCTTTAGTCAGGTTTATTATATGCATTACTCAATTCTTCGCCTTGTTTGTTCTGTTCATCAAGTGACCAACCATCTGTAAGGGTTGTTTCCAGCCAAACTTTACCAGACTTTCTAAATATCTGTAAACTTAAACCATACACGTCTTGAAATCTTTGTTCCAGATCTGCAACAGTAAGATTTGGCGTAATGGTTATTTCACCATTATTGTGAATGGTTCTACATTCTCCCAAAGTTTTGTTGTTGTGCTTAATGATTGTTTTGGCTGAGGGACCGGCCACTTTATGAGGTTTTGAGAAAAATTCAATTTTAAGATATGGAAATAGGGTATTAAACTCTTCCTGAATTGCAAAAATCTTTCTGTGATCGTTTATGTTTATTTTCATTTTTATTTATTACTTAATTATCTTATTTTAATAAAGAAAAAGTTATTCGTGTAAAGCCAGTAATGGCAAATGTGTATGAAATGCCATGCGTTTTATATTTGGTTCCTGAAAAATGTTTTTCAACATTGAATGTTCTCTTGGAATCATCACGATCATATCCCTTACTTCCGTTAGAAGATAAGTACTATCAGATCCAGAATTATTGCTACGCTTGATAAATAGATTATCGTTTTCATAGGAGCCACGGCTAAAACAAGTGCTAATGATATAATAGTTGGGAAAGCTATCAAAGCGAGTTCCAGTGAGCTGTCATGGGCGCCGAAAGAAGCAGCAATACCACCAAAACAACCTGTTATGAGAACAATCATAGATATGATGCCATACCGACTAAACTCAACTTTATTCCAAAATTCCGTATTGGAACTTTTATTTGATGTTATTGTTCTAACTTTTGTTTGTGTTGAATTGATTGTTGTTTCCATGTTAATTGTTTTTAAGGTTTAAAAAATTAAATGATCGATTGAAAAAGTGTTCCGGTTTTGTGGTATAATGAGTAGTAATAGTATTAAAACAAGACGAGGAAAAACACCAAGAAATAACCTTGCGGTTAAAGTGGCGATCTCATTGTGATATTGGTTAAGAAAATCCATTTATTTATTTCAATAAGTATGAAACAAAATTATGGAGAGAAAGGAAGGTTATAAATGAGGATGGTCAGTTTATTATATGACCTTTATCACTAATGCGATTATTTATATTATAAATTTATTAGGATAGCAGAACTATTACTAACTATCGAGATATCTAGTTTTTCATTGTGGCTAATTTTTCATAATTAATTATGGAAATTGTACCACCGGATATTTCAATCAATTTGTCTTCTTTAAAATCGCTCAGTGTTCGTATAACCGTTTCAGTGGCTGTGCCAACTATATTAGCCAGGTCTTCACGCGATACATTCATGCTGAATTTTTGATCTTCTTCTTTTTTATATTTATCAGATAATTTAACTAAGGCTTCAGCAACTCTTTTTCTTACAGAATTATAAGCAAGTTTAACAAGTTGTTTTTCTTTTTCCTTTAGATTATTGGAAAGAATTTCAATAAATTTTCTAGACACTTCCGAATTTTTATAAATCAGAGAAAAGAAATCTTCTTTTGGGATCATGTAAATTTCGGAATCCTCTAACGTTGTTGCAGAACTCGTATACTTGTCTTCCTGCAATAAAGAAAGGTAGCCAAAAAAATCACCCTCTTTATGTAGCTCTGTTATTAATTCTTTTCCCAATTCGCTTGTTTGGTATGTTTTTACTTTTCCCTTGTTCACAAAATAAACGCCTTTTGGAAAATTCCCTTCCTTATATACTTCACTTTTCTTTTTATAAAGTCTTACATCACATTCTTCCGAAAGTTTTTTAAGAGAATCAATTCCTTTTGCTTCATTGATAAAATCATTTATGCCGGCAAGATTTTTTGTAAATTCCTTTTTAAGTATCTCATTTTTTTTAAGACGACTTTCGATAGCATTTAGCAACTCAACATCATCAAACGGTTTCGTTAGATAATCATCAGCGCCCATTTCCATTCCCTTTCTAAAATCATTTCTTTCGGCCTTTGCAGTTAAGAATATAAAAGGAATGCTTGCCGTTTCTTCATTTTTTGATAACAAGTGTAATGCTCCATGACCGTCTAAAACAGGCATCATAATATCGCAAATGATCAAGTCTGGTTTTTCCTTTTGTGCAATTTCAACACCTATTTTACCATTCTCGGCCGTAATCACATCGTATTGCGCCAAAGTTAGGATCTCTGCCGTGTTTTCACGAACATCTTTATTATCTTCGATCAAAAGAATTTTTTTCATGTTTACTGTGGGATTACTATTGTAAATACTGTGCCTTCATTTTCTTTACTTTCAAAATCAATCGTACCACCCATTAAATCAACATATCTTGCAACAATATTCAGTCCTAATCCTGTCCCTTGAATATGAGTAGCATTGTGGGCTCTAAAGAAACGTTCAAATAAATGTTTTTGGTCATCTTTTGAAATACCTATGCCGCTATCTTTAATAGAAATTTTTACAGAAGAATTTAGAACCTGTGTTTTAACTTCAATCGATCCGCCTTCAGGTGAAAATTTAATAGCATTAGAAATTAGATTGAATAAAATATTTTTCAATACTTTTTTATCAAAAGCAGCATTTTCACTTCCTGTGTGTTCCTGAATAATTATTTGATTACTTAAGGCCATTGATCTCATTTCCGTGATCACTTCATGCATAAATGTTTTAAGATTTATTTCTTCAGGCATGTTTTCTACTTTGCCTTCTTCTAATTTACTTACTGATAAAAAGTCATTAAGTATATCTGTTAGGTTATTAATAGATGTTTTTATTTTACTTACATGCTTAACCTGGTTTTCCTTATCATTTTGTTCTCCATATTTTGTTACTAAGGATAACGAAGACATCATAGTTGTAAGCGGAGTTCTAAATTCATGAGAAGCCATTGATACAAAACGACTTTTAAGTTCATTCAGCTCTTTTTCCTTGTCTAATGCATTGTAAAGATCTTTTTTTGTTTTTTCTAATTCCTGAATTGCTTCTTCAAGGATCAATGTGCGATTCTTTACCTGATTTTCAAGATCTGCCGAATAATTTTTTAATCTTTCTTCTGCTTGTTTACGAACGGTTATGTCTACAATAAAAGCAATAACAAATTTGTCTTCCGCATTGTTATAGGGGCTTAGGCTTATTTCTACCGGAATCTCTACACCATCTTTCCGCAAACCAAAAAGATCCATTCCTGCGCCCATCGATCGGGGGTTTGGATTTTTGTTATACCCTTCCCTGTGTTTTATGTGAGCAGAGAAACGCTGTGGTATTAAGATTTCTATTTTTTTACCAAGTAATTCGTCTTTTTGGTAATCAAAAAGTTTTTCAGCACTCGGATTAATACGGGTAATTTCTCCCCTATCATTTGTAACAAGTATTCCTTCAGTGGCATAAAGAAACAGGGCGTCGAGACCTTCTTTGCTTTCCATGTATCTAATATTATGGGGGTTCACTGTAAATTTAGGATTTTTTAGTCCTGTAAAGATAAAAAGACCCACTTTTATTAAATATGACAAAAGTCATGTCAGGTTGTGATTCGCCTCAGAAGTAGTAACTTTTTTTAACAGGAAATTTGACTGATAGATAATAATTATGAAAACAGAAAAAATTTACACCCAGCATGACGAAAATAAAGAATGGATGAACAACCTTTTATTTTATAGAGATGAAATAAAAATAATGAAGGGTCGTGTAGCAGAAATTGCCTCAAAAAACACTTCCAAAGACAGACTTGCTCAAGTAGAACACTTTCAAAACCAATTATTGATTCAAAGGGGCCAGATTGATACTTTAAAACACGCCATTAACCTTGATAACGATTCCATTGATAAAGAAATTAAAAAGAATGCAATTGCTCTTGAGCACAGAAGCATTAAAGACCATGACACAACTAGAGAAAACATGGTTGCTTTTGAAAAAAATTTCAGCTCGCTTAAACTTGAATTAAATACGTTTTTAAATAAGCGATTGTAAAATGAAAAGAGCTTTATTTTCTGATATAAGTTTTGGCATTTTAATTATTTGTGGATTACTAAACCTTGCATTCAATATTAAAAGCATTGCCAAGCAAGATGAAAAGGCGATTTCACTGGAAGAATTTAACCTGCTTGTAAATAAAAAAAACACACTTGTTCTCGCTTATTTTTCTGCAGATTGGTGTACGGTATGTGCTAAAATGAAGCCGATATTGCGAGGCATTGAGAGGGATTACGCTACTAAAAAAATGGAAGTTCTTAGAATTAACACTGATAGAGATAGAGAAATAACGAAAGAGTTTGGTGGTAATGTTTTACCTGTGTTTATGATCTACAAAAATGGCTGTCGAGAATGGATACATATTGGGCTTGTTGAAAATCATATATTGAGAAACCAGATAAAATTTTATTTATAGCTTTTAAAAGATGCTAATATAATTTTGTTTTAGTAGATGATGCTACAACTGCGTAAAATGAGAAGATAAAACCTGAATGCATTAACAATCGAAGGATTTCAAATGATCAAAGATGTGAAAATAACTGTTTGTTATCATTGCGGTGAAACGAGTGAAACTGAAAATATACATATTAGGGAAAAGGTGTTTTGCTGCCAGGGATGTAAAACCGTATATGAAATAATAAATAAAGTGGAGCTATGTGAGTATTATAACATCAATGAAAATCCGGGAATAAATCAAAAAACAAAAATTCGTCCGGAAAAATTCGCTTTTCTTGATGATGAAAAAGTACAGGAAAAATTAATTCATTTTAAAGATGAGAACCAAAGCCATATCACTTTCTATCTACCACAAATGCATTGTAGTTCTTGTATTTGGCTACTTGAAAATTTAGGTAAACTTAATAACAGAATAGTGCGTTCTCAGGTAAATTTTTTAAAGAAAGAAGTTAGCGTTATATACGACCATAAATATATTTCATTAAGAAAAATAACCGAATTGCTTACAGATATTGGATATGAACCGCATTTTAGTTTAAATTCGATTTCAGAAAAAAAAGTAAACACATATGATAAAAGCAGGATTTATAAGATTGGTATTACAGGATTTTGTTTTGCCAATATTATGATGTTAAGCTTTCCTGATTATTTTTCATTAGGCAATATTGAAGAAAGTGGACTGCAACAACTATTTTCTTATTTATGTTTAGGCTTATCACTACCTGTTTTTTTTTATGGCGCTTCCGAATTTTTTATATCTGCATGGAAAAGCATAAAACAACACTTTTTAAATATTGATACTCCCATTGCTCTTGCTATTGTTATAACTTTTGTAAGAAGTGTTTATGAGATAATTTCAGGAAACGGTGCGGGCTATCTGGATTCTATGTCCGGTATTGTGTTTTTTATGTTGATTGGCCGTTTTTTCCAAAATAAAACATATAATACATTAACTTTTAATAGGGATTATACGTCCTATTTTCCATTAGGGGTAACTATCATTACTGAAAATGCTATTGAAAAACAAATATCGGTTTCTGATCTGAAAATGGGCCATCGCATTAAGATCCATCACGAAGAAATTATTCCGGCAGATTGTATATTATTTTTAGGTAAAGCAAAAATCGACTATAGTTTTGTTTCAGGCGAAGCGTTACCTGTTGAAAAAAGAATTGGAGAGATCGTCTATGCTGGAGGCAAACAAACAGGCGGCTCACTTGAACTAGAAGTAATTAAAGAAGTATCACAAAGCTATTTAACTCAACTATGGAACGATGAAGCATTTACTAAAGATGAAGAAAAAAACACTTCTTACATACATACGTTAAGTAAATATTTTACATTAATACTTTTTACTATTGCCACCATTACGGCAACGTATTGGTATTTTAATGACACCAGGCATTTGTGGAATGCCGTAACTTCTATCCTGATAGTAGCATGTCCTTGCGCACTTTTACTTTCTGCCACTTTTACAAATGGTAATATGCTGAGGATTTTACAAAAATTTGGATTTTACGCACGCAATGCGGAGGTTATAGAACAGCTGTCAAATGCTAATGAAATAATATTTGATAAAACGGGTACAATTACACAACAACAAGAAGCCTTTGTTTTTTATGAAGGTAAGCCGCTTGATCCTTCGACAGAACAATATATAAGATCTTTGGTAAATCAATCCAGCCATCCGTTAAGCAAAGCAATAACAAATTACCTGCCGGAGCGCAAAATATTAAGCGTTAAATATTTTAATGAGCTTAAAGGTTTTGGTATTCGAGGTGTAATAGATAATAAAGATATAAGCCTGGGATCAAATGCATTTGTAAATCACTTATGTTCTGATACCATATATGGAAGCAGGGTGTATGTAAAAGTAAATGATGAAATAATGGGTTGTTTTAAAATCCAAAGTCAGTACCGACCAGGCTTAAAAACAGTGTTATCACAGTTGCAAAAAAAATACAGGCTCTCGTTACTGTCAGGTGATAATGATTCGGAACGTAAAAATCTTGCGGTCTTATTTAATGGCGATCTATTATTTGATCAAACCCCACAACAAAAATTAAATCACGTACAAAAATTGCAGCAACAAGGTAAAAAGGTAATAATGGTTGGCGATGGTTTAAACGATGCCGGCTCATTAAAACAAAGTAATGTTGGAATTGCTATTACCGATAATATTAATAATTTTTCGCCAGCGTGTGACGTAATTATGGAAGGGAAAAGTTTTTATAATTTTGTGTTGTTACTGGATTACAGTAAAAAAACCAAGATCATCATTAACATTAGTTTTGTTCTCTCCATTCTTTACAATATTATTGGTTTATATTTTGCGGTGCAAGGTCAGCTACAACCTGTTATAGCCGCTATTTTAATGCCTGTAAGTTCCATCAGTATTGTTTTGTTAACTACAGGTTTAAGTTCAATAGTATCTTATAAACTTAGAATTAATTCTTTAAAATCTTCAGGAAATCCAAATACTGATATAAATCATATCGGTTACTGAACTTCCTCATTCCATAAAAACGGCTCTAAAAATACCTTTGTGCCACTATATGAGTGTCATTTTTATTCTAGTCGGAGCCAGTCTTTTAATTGCAATAGGATTTTTAATTGCCTTTGTATGGTCGGTAAAAACCAATCAGTTTGAAGATGATTATACGCCATCGGTTCGAATGCTTTTTGATAACGATGTAAAACAAAAAAACACTAAAGATCATAAACCGGAAAATTAAAAAATTATGGAGTTACAAAAATTTCAATATGATAACAAAATTGTGAAATGGTTTGCTTACGCAACCATGTTTTGGGGAATAGTTGGTATGCTTGCAGGTCTTTTGGCTGCTTTACAACTATTTATCCCTGCACTAAACATGAACTTACCATACACAACATTTGGACGAGTAAGACCAGTACATACAAATGCAGTAATATTTGCTTTTGTAGGTAACGGTATTTTTATGGGAGTTTATTATTCATTACAGCGTTTGCTTAAAACACGTATGTTTAGCGATTTTTTAAGCAAAATTCATTTTTATGGCTGGCAGTTGATCATTGTACTCGCGGCAATTTCTTTAGCGTTAGGGAAAACTACAGGTAAAGAGTATGCTGAACTAGAATGGCCAATAGATATTTTAATTACAATTGTTTGGGTTGTTTTTGGATGGAATATGTTTGGTACAATTATTCGCCGAAGAGAAAGACATCTTTACGTTGCCATTTGGTTTTACATAGCAACGGTGGTAACAGTCGCTATGCTTCACATTGTTAACTCTATTGAGATACCTGTTTCGTTTTGGAAATCATATTCCTGGTATGCGGGTGTACAGGATGCGTTAGTGCAATGGTGGTATGGACACAATGCGGTTGCATTTTTTTTAACTACACCCTATTTAGGATTGATGTATTATTTTTTGCCAAAAGCTGCAAACCGTCCGGTATATTCTTATCGTTTATCTATTATTCACTTTTGGTCCTTAATTTTTATTTACATCTGGGCTGGTCCACATCATTTGTTGTATACTGCCGTTCCTGATTGGGCACAATCATTAGGGGTTGTGTTTTCGATAATGCTTATTGCGCCATCATGGGGAGGAATGATAAATGGTTTATTAACACTTCGTGGCGCATGGGATAAAGTAAGGGAAGAAGTAGTTTTAAAATTCATGGTAGTTGCTGTTACCGCTTATGGTATGGCAACTTTTGAAGGTCCTATGTTATCACTTAAAAATGTAAGTGCGATTGCGCATTACACAGATTGGATCGTAGCGCATGTACATGTTGGAGCTCTCGGTTGGAATGGTTTTTTAACTTTCGGTATTTTGTATTGGTTAATTCCAAAAATGTTCAGGATAGAATTGTATTCAAAAAAATTAGCGAATGCACATTTTTGGATAGGCACGCTTGGTATTGTTTTATATGCTGTACCAATGTATGTAAGTGGTATCATGCAAAGTTTAATGTGGAAAGAGTTTACTCCTGAGGGGCAGTTGAAATGGCAATTCATGGATACTGTAACAAAAATGATCCCCTTTTATGCTACCAGAGCAATTGGTGGCTCGCTATATTTAATTGGCGCCATATTAATGGTTTACAATCTTGTAAAAACAGTTAAGGCGGGTTCGTTCCTTGCAAATGAAGATGCTGAGGCTCCCGCTCTTGAAAGAAATTATTCTAAACACGGGAAGGAACATTGGCATCGATGGATTGAACGCAAACCTATTCAATTAATGATACTAAGTTTAGTGGTTGTGATCATAGGTGGCATTATTGAAATTATCCCAACGTTTTTAGTGAAGTCAAACATTCCTACAATTGCAAGTGTTAAACCTTATACTCCTCTGGAATTAGAAGGAAGAGATATTTATGTGAGAGAGGGTTGTTATACATGTCACTCACAAATGATCCGTCCATTTAGAAGTGAAACGGCACGTTATGGTGAATATTCAAAAGCTGGCGAATTTGTATATGATCATCCATTTCAATGGGGAAGTAAACGTACCGGTCCTGATCTTGCAAGGGTTGGTGGCAAATACCCTGATAGCTGGCATTACAATCATATGCTCGATCCAACTTCAATGTCTCCTGGTTCTGTCATGCCGCCATATCCATGGTTGTTTGACGATCAGATAGATGTTTCTTCTACAGTTGCAAAAATAAAAGCTATGCAAAGATTAGGTGTGCCTTATCCTAAAGGATATGAAAATATTGCGGCAAAAGATATGGAGAAACAGGCAAAAACAATTGCTGAAAATTTGAAAAAAGATGGTGTGCAGGTTTTAGCAGACCGTGAGATCATCGCACTCATTGCTTACTTGCAAAGGATGGGTACTGACATTAAAAATCAGCCTAAAGAAACTGTAAATAAATAATCCTTTAAAACTAACGCTATGAAATTTATAAATTATTTAGAAAACATATCCGGAATAGGATTTTACCCTTTGGCCTCGCTAATGATCTTCTTTGTTTTTTTTATTGGCGTCACCATATTTATTATAAATGGAAGTAAAGAATATTTCAATACACTATCGCAACTGCCATTAAATACAGATAATTCTGCTTTAACCTCAAATGATCAAACTTATGAAGAAGTTAAATAGAAACAGAATTTGGTTCGCCTGCTTATTTTTAATGCCATTGGCAAATTTCGCGCAAAGCGAAAATTTAGCTGCTAAAACCTATTTTTCAAATGCGCTATTCAACACCTTACTTATTATAATTATTATTCTGTTGCTTGTAATCCTTGGCCTTAGCGGGGCGTTAAAAAACATTGCGCAAAGCGAGTATGTACAAAATAAATTTAAAAAGAAAGACGAAACAAAAGATAATTCCACAATTACAAAAAGTTTATCGGTATTGGCTTTTTTATTTTTAAGCTATGCTTCTGTGGCACAGACAACTTTCGTATCTGCTAAAAAAAATTGGTTAATTGGAGGCTTGGATACGTTTACGTTTTACTTCATGCTTGCAGTGATTTTTTTAGAATTTGTTTTAATATTAGTGCTTTACAATCTTATAATGGGAGCATTAAAAACAGACAAAATAATTATTCCTGTTGTAAAACAAAAAACCAAAACAATTCTGGAGAAATTAAACGCTTCTGTGGATATTGAAAAAGAAGCTGATATAACGCTGGATCATAATTACGATGGTATTGTTGAATTAGACAACGATCTGCCGCCATGGTGGAAGTACGGCTTTTATCTAACAGTAGTGGTTAGCGTAGTTTATTTGATCCATTACCATGTGGCGGACACAGGTGACTTACAAATTGTAGAATATGAAAAATCTTTGGTAGCCGCTAAGGCAGAAGTTGAGGAGTACATGAGAACATCCGCCAATAATGTAGATGAAACTACTGTAAAACAATTAGAAGGCGCAGATCTTGAAGCAGGTAA
This sequence comes from Bacteroidota bacterium, assembly GCA_013816615.1. Classification (GTDB taxonomy): domain Bacteria; phylum Bacteroidota; class Bacteroidia; order B-17B0; family Aurantibacillaceae; genus Aurantibacillus. The sequence continues at coordinate 36,795 of JACDED010000014.1, read as the reverse complement.
AGAGCTTTTTATTGCTAATTGTGCAACATGCCACGGAAAATTAGGCGAAGGTACTGTTGGACCAAATTTAACCGATGCTTACTGGCTTCATGGCGGAGGACTATCGGACATTTTTAAAACAGTTAAGTACGGTTGGGTTGATAAGGGAATGAAATCCTGGAAAGAAGATTTTTCATCTATCCAAATTGCGCAGATCTCAAGTTTTATCAGAACATTAAACGGAACTAATCCTGCGGGAGCAAAAGTTGCACAAGGAGATTTATACAAAGAAGAAAAAAGTAGTGTTTTAGATACTTTAATAACAAATGGAGACTCGCTCAATATTTTAAAAGACACAATACATTAGAATTTAATAATTAATGGCACTTGCAGAAAATATTGAAGGGTTCAGGGATCATATTGGCACTATTGACGAAAATGGAAAACGTAAATGGCTGAATCCGCATAAACCAAAAGGTAAACTATTTAATTATCGCAAGTATTTAAGCTATTTATACCTTATTGTTTTTTTTGGATTACCTTTTATTAAAGTTCACGGTGAGCCCTTATTTTTAATAAATATTTTAGAAAGAAAATTCATTCTGTTTGGAATGATCTTTTGGCCGCAGGACTTTTTTATTTTTGGTATTGGCTTACTTACATTTATTGTTTTTATCGCTTTGTTCACAGTTATTTTTGGTCGTGTATTTTGCGGATGGGCTTGTCCACAAACTATTTTTATGGAAATGCTCTTCAGGCGCATTGAGTATTGGATAGATGGAGATGCTCCACATCAAAATGCTCTAAAAAAAGCACCATGGGATGCAAATAAATTATTTAAACGTGTATCTAAATATGTTTTATTTTTTATTCTCTCCTTTATAATTGCAAATACATTTTTTTCCTATATAATCGGTATTGAGGAATTGTTTAAAATAATTAAAGAACCTTTATCTGTCCATATTGGTGGTTTCACATCTATCATAATTTTCACAGGTGTTTTCTTTTTTATTTATTCATGGTTTAGAGAACAGGTTTGCATCATCGTTTGCCCCTACGGAAGAATGCAGGGTGTTTTGCTGGATAAAGATTCCGTAGTTGTTGCATACGATTATGTAAGAGGCGAAGATAGGCATAAATTTAAAAAGAATGAAGTTCGTACAGGGGGCGATTGTATAGATTGTAATTTATGTGTGAAGGTTTGTCCTACAGGTATTGATATAAGAAACGGAACACAACTTGAGTGTATTAATTGCACAGCATGCATTGATGCGTGTGACAATATAATGGAAGGTGTTGGATTGGAAAAAGGTTTAATACGATTCGACTCCGAGAACGGAATTAAAAATAAAGTAAAACTTGCTTTTACGGGGAGAATGAAAGCTTATTCCGCAGTCTTAATGTTATTGATAGGCATCGAGAGTTTTTTATTGATAAGCCGCTCGGATTATGATGCAACTATAATTCGCGCAAAAGGTATGTTGTACCAGGAACAACCTAACGAGCAGGTAAGCAACTTGTTTACCATTAAACTTGTAAATAAAACCCGAAAAGATCTGCCTGTTGAAATAAAAGTTGAAGAATTTCCGCATGCTGCTATAGAGGTTATTGGTAAAGCTCTATCTGTAAAAAAAGAAGATATGACACAGGGTAGTTTTTTTATCCTTTTAAATAAAGCCGATATCAAAAAAAGAAAAACAGAATTAAAAGTAGGTATTTATAGTAATGGCAAATTAATAAAAACGGTTAAAACAAACTTTCATGGACCGGTAACAATATAAATTATAAAACAATTATTATGAATTGGGGAATTAGAATTACAATAGTTTACACGGGTTTTGTCATCCTGATATCAAGCCTCGTATTTATTAGTGCTACTAATAAGAGTGAACTGGTTACTAAAGACTATTATTCGCAGGAATTAAAATATCAGGATCGTATTGACGCGATTGAGAATGAAAAAAAATTAAACCTAACTATCGAATATGCGATTGAAGAGGATCAAATTATTTTAACTTACCCTCAAACAGAAATCAATAAAACGTTTAACGGTGAAGTTCTCTTCTTTCGTCCATCCGACGCTTCAAAAGATCTAAAGCTTAACTTAAATTTTGATATAGACGGCAAACAGGTTATTAAAAAGTCAAAATTTATAAAAGGAATTTATAAAATGTGCATCACCTGGAAGAGTAACGATAAAACGTTTTATAAAGAACAAATAATTAATATGTAATGACATTTTTAATTGCAGCCATATCATTAGGTTTTTTAGGCAGCTTTCATTGCATAGGTATGTGTGGTCCTATAGCTATGGCTTTACCGGTTCACGCAATGCCGCTTCGCAAAAGATTTTTTTCAATTCTTTCATATAATTCAGGCAGAATTATTACTTACACTTTATTAGGAGCATTTTTTGGATTTATAGGCCAAAGTTTTTTCTTTTTTGGGTTTCAGCAAAAACTTTCTATCGCACTTGGGGTAATAATTTTATTGGGCTTAATATTTTCACAAAGAAGTATTAATAAATATTTATTTACACATAAAATATATACGCTGCTTAATAAAGTAAAAAGTAAAATATCCGCACAGTTTCAAAAGAAAACTATGCGCTCTTTTTTTAGTATCGGACTTTTAAATGGCCTGTTGCCCTGCGGACTGGTTTATTTGGGAATTGCAGGTGCAGTTTCAACCGGAAGTATTTTTAAAGGAGCAATATTTATGATGGTGTTTGGTATGGGAACTTTGCCGTTTATGTTTGCTATCAGCCATACAAGTCATCTTATTACTTTAAATACAAGAACAAAAATAAGAAAAGCCATGCCGCTTATGATTGGTTTAATGGCAATTCTATTAGTATTAAGAGGTTTAAATCTTAACATAAAATATATAAGCCCGGCCTTAGCCGAGGAGGAAACAGTTAGCGCTACCTGTAATAAACAAATAAATTGTTGTCATAAAAAATAAGTTATGTACTGGGAGAAATATTCATATTCTAAAATAAAGAGCAAGGTATTTGAAGCTCTAAGCCTTAATACAAATTATCGTACAGAAAACATTTTAGGAATACCGGGCACATTTTTAGATGCAGATATTTTTTACGACGATGCAGCATTTCTTAAAGACGCTCCTTTTTTATCAACGCTAATTGCCAATCCTAATCATATTGGCGTACATACTTTTGGTGATGAACACGAAGATTTTTTTAAAGGAACACAACAACTGGAAAAAGAACTAATAAAAATTTGTGCAGAGGAGATCTTTGCGGCAGAGCCTGATTCGTATGATGGCTATGTTGCAAGTGGTGGAACAGAAGCAAATATTGAAGCGCTATGGATCTACAGAAATTATTTTATAAACGAGTTTAAAGCAAAACAAAACGAAATAGCTGTGGTATATTCCGGAGATACACATTACTCTATACCCAAGGCATTAGACCTTCTAAACATTAATGGTATAGAATTAAATGTTGATCAAATTACAAGGAAAATTATCATTAAAGACTTTGAACAAAAAGTTGAAAGGGCTTTAAACGAACGGTATAAATATTTTATTATTAATATAAATATGTCTACAACGATGTTTGGTTCAGTGGATGATATTGATACCATAACTTCGTTTTTGAATTTACTCCATATTAATTATAAGTTGCATGTAGACGGTGCATACGGCGGGTTTATTTATCCTTTTACTTGTTGTGCTAAAAATTCTTTTACTTTTAAAAACAAAAACATATCGTCATTTTCAATTGATGGACATAAAATGTTACAAGCTCCATATGGAACTGGTATTTTCCTGATCCGTAAAAATTATTTAAAATATGTATGCACCAATGAAGCAGGATATGTAAAGGGAAAAGATTTTACTTTATGCGGTAGTCGGTCTGGCGCAAATGCTGTTTGCGTATGGATGATTCTCCGCATTCATGGGTCTGAAGGGTGGAGAGTTAAGATGCACGGTTTAATTGATAGAACAACATTTATTTGTGACAAATTAGATGAGTGGGGAATATATTATTTTAGAAACCCTGATCTAAACATTGTAACAATCAGCTCTGAGTTTATTAGTTCTTCGTTAGCAAAAAAATATCACTTAGTGCCAGACAGCCATCATAATCCTGAGTGGTTTAAAATTGTAGTAATGCCACATGTAAGACAAGGTATTATAGATGATTTTTTGATCGAATTAAAAAACGAGCAAAAACAAATTAAAAAATAAATGGACCTGGTTTCAAAATATAATATTCCTGCGCCTCGTTATACGAGCTATCCAACTGTTCCTTATTGGGATAAAAATATATTCAGTACAACAGCATAATAATAAGATCATGGTTAAATTTAATTCAGCAATACTTATAGTTATTACCTTTTTGTGGATCGGTTTTGTAAGCGCTATTAGTTTTATGGAAGCATGGCTTAAGTTTAAAGCTCCTGGTATTACTCTGCCACTTGGATTGGGAATTGGTCGCTTGGTTTTTAATGCAATGAATAAAGTTGAATGGGTATTTGCTTTAATTATTATTGTGACTATTGCATTTACGCAAACAAAATTCATTAACTGGCAAAATATTTTCGCTCTAATACCAATTATTATTCTGATCATTCAATCCTTGTATCTTTTGCCTGAACTAGATGCAAGAACCGAAATGCATATTCGGGGATGGAATGTCGACCCTTCCAATTTACATTTAATTTATGTTGTAATTGAATTTATAAAAATTTTTAACCTCCTATTTTTCGGTATAACCTCTTTTAAATAAAAATTTATGCAAATAATAAAATTTTCAAGTATCATTCCTAAAGAACATCAATTTGTTTTAGAACTTAGAAAAAAGGTAAATAATTATTTTAAGCAAAATAATATTTCGCCAAAAGCAAATTATAAAATGATCATAAAGACGATTATTTTGTTATGTTCCTATTTAGTACCGTTTATAATTCTATTATTATTAAAAATGCCTGTAATTGTTTCAACAGGCCTTACCGTATTAATGGGAATAGGTATTGCAGGGATTGGAATGGGTGTTATGCATGATGCCTGTCATGGTGCGTATTCAAAAAAACATTGGGTTAATAGTTTGCTTGGCGGGAGTTTGTATTTATTAGGCAGTAATGTTTTAAACTGGAAAATTCAACACAACGTTCTTCACCATACTTATACTAATATTTCAGGGTTTGATGAAGACATTGATGATAAAGGGCCAATACGGTTGTCTGAAAACAAACCATTAAAATGGTATCACAAGTATCAGGTCATTTATGCTTTTCTTTTTTATGGCTTAATGACTATAACGATGCTTACAAATGATTTTACAAGGTTATATAAATACCATAAAGAAGGGCTTTTAAGAAGTCAGAATAAAAAGATCTCAAAAGAATTTAGTAAAATGCTGTTAAGAAAGCTCATTTACTTAACAATAATAATTGGTTTGCCGCTTTGGCTCACTGATTATTATATCTGGCAAATTTTACTTGGGTTTTTTATCATGCACTGGACAGCAAGTATTATTTTAAGTTTTGTTTTCCAAATGGCTCATGTAGTTGAAGGGGCTACACAACCTTTACCGGAACCTAATATGCATGTTGAATGGAGTGTGCACCAATTAAATACTACTGCCGATTTTGCACGAAATAACAAACTATTAAGTTGGTATGTTGGTGGTTTAAATTTTCAAATCGAACATCATTTGTTTCCAAATATTTGTCATATACATTATAAAAAGATCGCGCCAATTGTTGAAGAAACTGCTAAAGAATTTGGTTTACAATACAATATTAAACCAACATTTAGAAACGCACTGCTATCACATATTTATCGTCTTAAAGAATTAGGTAAAGCTTAAAATAAATTTAACAAATCCATTATGAAAGATCAGATAAGTAAATTAAGAACACAATACCAAGGCGAATTGTTAGATGAAAAGAATGTTTTTCGTCATCCTGCGGAACAATTTAAAGTTTGGTTTAATGAAGCGCTTATAAGTAAGATTTCGGAGCCAAACGCAATGACATTAGCTACCGCAAGTAAAGAAGGCATTCCGTCGGTTAGAATTGTACTTCTAAAAGATTTCGATGAAAGAGGTTTTACTTTTTATACTAATTATAATAGCCAAAAAGGCAAAGAGATAAATGAAAATCCTAACGCTGCTATTTTATTTTTTTGGCCCCAGCTACATAGGCAAATTCGAATTGAAGGTACAATTGAACAAATAGATCCCGCTATCTCTGAGAAATATTTTTATGAACGGCCTTTTGAAAGTCAAATTTCTGCCTGGATCTCACCACAAAGCGCCGTCATTGATAATAAAAAAACGCTCGAAACAAGATATAAAGATTATCAGGCGGTTTGTATCGATAAACAAATTCCTTACCCTCCTTTTTGGGGAGGTTATTGTCTGAAACCAAATAAATATGAATTTTGGCAAGGTCAGCCAAATCGTTTACACGATCGTGTAAAATATATTTTAGATCCTGAAAATGATAAATGGATCATTAACAGGATTGCTCCATGATAATATGACTAATATCATGAAATAAAATGAGTCAACTCATTTAAATACTCTTTTGTAAACATGACCTTTAATCAAAATTAAAAATTCATGAGACAATTAGAAAACTTACATTATGCAATTGGCGAGATGGCTTATGCTATCGCTTGTGCAGACGGAAAAATTCAAAAAGAAGAACGACAAAAATTTCATGATATTGTTAAAGAAGAGTTACGAAATAAGGACTACGATTTTAACATATCTGACATTATATTTCAAATTCTTGAAAAGGATAGCGGATCTATTGAAGAAGCGTATAATTCAGCTATTCACCAAATTCGTGTAAACAGCAATTATCTTAGTCCTGAATTAAAGGAAACGTTTATAATGGTAATTGAAAGTGTTGCCAGGGCTTTTCCTCCTGTAGCCATCAGAGAAATAGATCTTTTAAAAAAATTCAGAGAGGAATTTAAGTCTATTAACGGGGATCCTATATATTATAAAAATAAATCTTAATCAAAATGAACGCAATTAGAAATATTCTTGTCCCTACCGATTTTTCAAAAACAGCATCACTAGTATTAGAGCATGCTGCCTTCATGGCTAAATTGTTTAAAGCAGATCTTTACTTATTACATGTTGTAGAGATCCATGATTCAGCTTTTGATATTTATAACACAGGGATAATTCCAAAAGATACCAGTGCCATACAAAAAGCAGTCTTAGAAAATCTTGACGGGATCGCTGAAAAATTAGGGAAGGAATATTCTATTAATGTAATAGCTGAGTGTATAACTGGCAGCGTAACTGCAGAAATTGCAAATGCAGTAAAGGATAATTCGATAGACCTTGTGATTATGGGAACTCATGGAGCGCATGGTTTTAAAGAGTTCTTTGTTGGCAGTAATGCGTATAAAACTGTTAATATGTGTTCTTGCCCGGTAATAACAGTTCAAACAAATATAAAGAAAGTCGGATTCACAAACATTGTACTTCCCATTGATGATTGTTTTGAATCACGACAAAAAGTAGATTTCACAATTGCTTTTGCAAAGACTTATGCTGCTAAAATACACATTCTTGGTATTATGGAAGAGGGTAGTTCAAATAACAGCCTCGAAAAATTCAAAATAAAACTAGATTCTGTTGAAAAAGCTGCTAAAAAGGCCGGCATTAATTTTACTACTAAAATAATAGAAAGTAATGATCTTGGTTTGGATACTTTGCGTTATGCAAGAAAAGTTAAAGCCGATCTTATTTCTGTTCTTACTGATCATGAATCTCAATATAAAGGAAGTCTTCTTGGTATGTTCGCTAATAAAATTATCAACCATTCAAATGTTCCTATACTAAGTATTCAGTTTGTTGAGTTGGGAGTTTACGATCCGGTTTCTTTGGCTGGTTCAAACGGATAATAATTTTCACTTCTCTTATAATATAATTTTCTTAAAAAGAAAAAGCAACCTTAACTAAGGTTGCTCTAGTGGCTCCGTTCAGAATCGAACTGAGATCTAAAGTTTAGGAAACTTCTATTCTATCCCCGCCCGACTGCAAGCTTGCCGGAATGGTGCAACCGACCTGGTCGTTCGGGCGGGCATTGAACTACGGTGCCAGCTTTAATTTTAAAAATCTTCTGCCAGTTGCCGTCTTAAAGTATTTCTCGCGCTTAACGGCATCTTCTAATTCTTCAAAATAAACTAATTCGAAAGGTATTTTATTTTTTTTATAGATTTCGTCATTCCGGAATTATGTTGCTCTAATCTTTTGGTGAGATTTTCGCAATGCCCTTTATAATGATAAGTTGGATCTTTTATGCTTTGCAAAACATATGTGTAAAACATCGTAAAAATTTAAAAGTAGTGGCTCCGCTCAGAATCGAACTGAGATCTAAAGTTTAGGAAACTTCTATTCTATCCATTGAACTACGGTGCCTGTGGCTAAAACCAAGGTGCAAAAATAGCAAAAATGCGCGTCATTAAAGGTGAATTCACAAAATACTTTAGTAGTATTGGTTCACATGCTTTTCAAAATACTTTAAAAATTAATTTTCTTGTTGATAATCAGCCTTTTACTTGATATTAGTGTAAATTTTACACTAAGGATATAAATACTATGAATAAAGCAATTATCTTTGTGTAGAAATTACACTAAAGATGAAACAAAACTCAAAATATAAATACGAATATGAACGCCCCGCACTTGCAAGTGATTGTGTGATGTTTGGTTTTGATGGCGGCGAATTAAAATTATTATTGATCGAGCGTGAAAAAGAACCATTCAAAAACAAATGGTCCTTACCCGGAGGTTTTGTTTTTATGCAGGAAACAACCGAAGAATGCGCCAAACGAATTCTTTTAGAAAAAGCCGGAATCAAAAATGTTTTTATTGAACAGCTTTATACTTTTAGTGAGATAGAACGCGATCCACGTGAAAGGATTATTTCAGTTGCATATTTTGCTTTGGTAAACACGCAACAATACGAAGTAATTGCCGGTCGTGATACATTAAAGGCAGAGTGGTTTGAGCTTTCTAAAGTACCAAAACTTGCTTTTGACCATAGCAAAATTGTAAAAACAGCCATTCAACGTTTAAAAGGAAAAGTTTCATATCAACCAATTGGTTTTGAACTACTGAACGAAAAATTTACACTAACACAATTACAGGCTTTGTACGAAGCAATTTTAGAAGAACCAATTGATAAACGAAATTTTCGAAAAAAAATATTAGGCATGGGATTTTTGAAAGCGCTGGAAGAAAAGGAAAAAAACGTAGCGCACAAAGCCGCACGCTTTTATAGCTTCGATAAAAAAGCGTATAAAGAATTAACACAAAAAGGAATTCACTTTGAACTTTAAAAAACAAACGATATGAAAACAATACACTTATTTGAAACAAACGAAACAGTAGAATTAAAAAAATTTGCAGGCGGCGAATGTCACGTTAAATTTTTAATCACATTTTCTGAAAATGATAAAGTAAGAATTAATACCCGTCTTAATTCTTCAGACGATGTTATGAATTTATGCCTGGCTGTTAATGCGCTTCGTAATATGTATGTAAATTATATAGAAGTGTTTATTCCTTACATTCCTTATGCAAGGCAAGACAGGGTTATGGTTCCCGGTGAGCCATTATCTATAAAGGTATTTGCAAACATCCTTAATAGTTTAAATCTAAATAAGGTTATTGTGTTTGATGCACATAGCGAAGTTTCTACAGCATTAATAAATAATTGTCAGAATACTGCTAATTACGATATGGTAAATGACTTTCTAAAAAAAGTAAAATTAACAGATTACGTTTTAGTGTCTCCCGATCTTGGTGCTTATAAAAAGGTAGATAAGCTGGCACAAAAAATAAATTACAAAGGCAATATTGCTACTGGAATAAAAGTAAGAGATCTTGCAACAGGGCAAATTGTAAAAAGTGATGTGAATACGGATAGTTTAAATGGAAAAGCCTGCATTATAGTAGATGATATTTGTGATGGCGGCAGAACCTTTATTGAATTAGCAACAGCCTTAAAAGTAAAAAATGCAGGTGACCTTTATTTTATTGCCTCGCACGGTATTTTTAGCCATAACGCTTTAGACAGATTAAAAGAAGCAGGATACAAAAATGTTGGAAGTTCTAATTCAATTTCTAACATTGAAGAGAACGAATTTTATAAACAGTATAATTTATTTCAATCATGAGCCGCTATTTAAGTTACGAAATAACTTTTAACCGTTTAAAAGAAGAATGGTTAAAATACGGAAAGATAATTGTGGCTTATGATGTGGATAGTACAGTATTACCTTTTCATGATCATGAATCAGAAGATGATTATAAAGTTATTCATAACCTGATACATGAGTTAAACGATTTGAATTGTACATTGATCGTATTTACCGCAGCAGAAGAGAGGCGCTGGGATGGAATTAAAGAAAAACTAAAAAAGATAAACCTTCCTTACCATTATTTTAATCAATCTCCCCCTGAAATCCCAGGATTGGTTACCAACGGAAAAGTATACGCAAATATTTACCTTGATGATCGCGCAAGTTTATATGCTTCGGTGGATTTATTGCAAAAACTAATTCATGAAATTAAAAATACCGAAACAGTAAAATGATCATAAAACCTCCACATAATTTAAATGCAATTCAGGATAAATTTTCCGTTTTCTTAGCAGGTTCTATAGAAATGGGCATTGCCCAGAACTGGCAACAAAAAATTGAACAAGCTCTTGAAGAAACAGAACATATTTGTATCTTGAACCCTCGTCGTGACGATTGGGATTCATCATGGAAACAATCCATAGAAAACAAACAGTTTAACGAACAGGTGACTTGGGAATTGGAAGGGCTTGAAAAAGCAAACATGATCGTGTTTTATTTTTCACCTGAAACTAAATCACCGGTAAGTATGCTGGAGCTGGGCCTTTTTGCAAGAACCGGAAAAATAATAGTGTGTTGTCCCGATGGTTTTTGGAGAAAAGGAAATATTGACGTTGTGTGCAAAAAATATAATATCGAACAGGTAAACAATTTAGAAGAAATAATTACAAAAATAAAAAACAAAAATTATGAAAATTAATCCCTTAATGTTGATCGACTTTTATAAAGCAGATCATCGTAGACAATACCCTGAAGGAACAGAAATGGTTTATTCTAATTTTACGCCACGCAAATCGCGACAAGCTGATAACGATAAATTGGTGTTTTTCGGATTACAATATTTAGTAAAGGAATATTTGATTAAACAATGGAATGAAGGCTTTTTTAATTTGCCAAAAGAAATAGTGATGGCCGATTATAAACGCCGAATGGATAATGCTTTGGGAAAAGATAGTATTCCTGTTGAACATATTGCAGAGTTGCACGATCTTGGTTACTTACCTTTAATTGTAAAAGGGTTACCCGAAGGTTCAATTGTATCGCCAAAAATTCCGGTAGTTACTGTTTACAATACACAACCAAAATTTTTCTGGTTGACTAATTATCTTGAGTTGTTAATGTCTGCCATTTTATGGAAGCCCGCAACAAGCGCTACTACAGCTTTTCAATACCGTAAAACATTTAATGAATATGCACGCTCAACTGTAAGCGATAATAATATTGATTTTGTTTACTGGCAAGGACATGATTTTAGTTTTCGCGGAATGAGTGGAATTGAAGATGCCTGTATGAGCGCTGCGGGGCATTTACTTTCATTTTATGGAACAGATACAGTGCCTGCAATTGATTTTCATGAATTGTATTACAATGCAAATTCTGATAAAGAATTAATTGGCGGTAGTGTTCCTGCAACAGAGCATTCGGTAATGTGTATGGGTACAAAAGATGACGAGATCGGAACGTTTGAAAGATTGATCTCTCATTTATATCCGAACGGAATTGTTTCGATCGTTTCGGATACCTGGGATTTCTGGAAAGTGATCACTGAATTTTTACCGGAGTTGAAATCAAAGATTTTAGCACGTGATGGTAAAGTGGTTATTCGTCCTGATAGCGGCGATCCTGTGAAGATTATTATTGGGGACAAAGATGCTACTCCGGGAAGCCCTGAATTTAAAGGCGCTATTGAGTGTATGTGGGAAACTTTTGGTGGAACGATCACTGATAAAGGATTTAAATTATTGGATTCGCACATTGGATTAATTTATGGTGATAGCATTACACTTCAACGTCAGAAAGCAATTTTAGAAGGCTTAAAAGAAAAAGGATTTGCTTCCTTTAATGTTGTATTGGGCATTGGTTCTTATACATACGAATATGTTACCCGCGATACTTATGGTTTTGCCATGAAAGCAACTTATGGTGAAGTAAATGGCGAACCTAGAAATATTTTTAAAGATCCAAAAACAGATGATGGTACTAAACGCTCAGCAAAAGGTTTAATGCAGGTTACGGAAGTAGACGGGGAATTAAAAATGAAAGACCAGTGTACATGGGAAGAAGAAAAACAAGGCTTGTTACAAACTGTTTTTGAGAATGGAAAGGGAATGAATGAGCAATCGCTTTCTGACATCAGAAAAAGAATAAATAGTGCTTTAGAAAAACACGCTACTGTTTTAAACGTATAACATGAATTTTGAGATCAAATATTTAAAAGGTGATGCAACATCTCCTTCTGACACTGGAAATAAAATTATTGTGCATGTTTGCAATGATATTGGCGGATGGGGAAAAGGTTTTGTTATGGCTATTTCTAAGAAGTGGAAAGAACCCGAGAAAGCTTATCGCGAATGGTTTTCAAAGAAAGATAATTTTCAGTTGGGGGAAGTCCAATTCGTAAAAGTTGAGACTGATCTTTGGATCGCTAATCTTATCGGGCAGCATAAAATAAACGAGGATGAAAACAATGATCCTCCAATAAGATATGATGCAATTGAAAATGGTTTAAATAAGGTTTCTGATTTTGCCAAATCGATAAATGCCAGTATTCATATGCCGAGAATCGGTTGTGGTCTTGCAGGCGGCAAATGGGATAAAATGGAACCGATAATCAAGAGAACACTTTTGGAAAAAGAAAATCCTGTAACTGTTTATGATTTTTAAAACATATTTACGTTTAAGAGGTATTGAAAGCGAGAAATGACTTTTAAATGCAATAAATTCTTTTTTTAAGCTTTAAGAAAGATTCAAATTCAACTCCCTAAATGAAAAACTAATTTCACTCAGTAAAAAATAATATTTTAAAAATAAATTTATTTTTTTATTTTGGCCTGTAACTATTGATTTTACTGGACGTTTGGCCTCTAAACTATTATTCTAAAAAGTATCATTCACCCTTTTTATAAAAAATAATTTTTTTGGTTCGAAAAATTTGATTTACATTTGTATCATAGAATTATAAAAAAACATGAAGAATTTATTTACATATAGTCAAATTGCTCGCCAGATAGGGGTTTCGCCGCTAGAGTGTGATCGTGGGTTTATGTAAAGAATTTAATAGAATTAAATATTTATTTAAACCCCGAGGCAAAACGCCGGGGTTTTTTATTTTAAATAAAAACAAAATGAAGCATAGTATCAGTATGCCAACAGTTAGGTTTTTTCAAACAAATTATTTTGACAGGGAATCGTATGCTCTATTTTTTAATAGGCCCGGTCTCTGCATAAGTGATCGGGCTTTTTGTTTTAAAAATATTTTGTCGGATCGTCTAACTGGTAGCGACATCAGAGTTTGAATCTGAAGATAGTGGTTCGAATCCATTTCCGACAACAACAAAATAAAACGACTCGTCGTTTTGTAGAATAGTTGGTAATGAATATCAAACGTGTTTGAATATGAATTGGCAACTATTCTACGAGCAAGCGAAGCTTGATATTTTGTTGAGCATTAACTCTACTGTGGATCAACGGAGTTAACCCATATAAGACCCTCTTAGCCCAATTCGGCAGAGGCAACGGTTTTAGAAACCGTAGAGTGTGGGTTCGAGTCCCATAGAGGGTACAATGATGTAGAAAGCGTAAAGGTGTAAACCGTTATGTAAAAATAAATATATCCGTGGCGTAACGGCAATCGCAACAGGTTTAAACCCTGTACAATTGTGGGTTCGAGTTTCACCGGGTATACATAAAAATAAAAAAGGAGAAATAACTGGGCGGGGCTCAGGCTTGCTTGCTAAGCAAAGCGTACAGCAATGTATGGGTGTCGGTAACTCATTTCTCCGCAATGGAAGGTAGCGTGTAGTGGTACACAACAAGACTTGAAATCTTGAGCGGGCAACAATGCCAGGGTTCGATTCCTATACCTTCCGCAAAATGGGATATAGCTCAATGGTAAGAGCGGGTGCCTTATACGCACAAGGTTATAGGTTCAAATCCTGTTATCTCAACAAAATAAAAACATAACAAAGCAAAAACTATCCGGCTAAAAAAGAGATAGTAAGAAAATAAAAAATAAGGTATGAAAACGACAGTAGAATTTAGAAAACAATTTTTGACAAACAAGGATGATTCTGGAAGATTTATTGTTGTATCCTACCGAACAGGCAAAACTTATTTTATTGAACCTATTGGTCCGGATAGAGCAGCTGATTGGGGAAGTTATAATCCTTCAACAGGTAAGATAGAAAACAAGAAAGGGTTTGATAAATACCGTGGTGCAATTGATGAAAAAGATTCTTTGATCACAAAAGAAAATGGTTTTCCTGAAATTACATATTCGGGTATAGGTGGTTCTCCTTTTAGTGTAATAGATAAACTGGATGCGCAGTATCCTGATATAAATTAAACGAATAATTGTTTGAATGTAAATAATTAATTATTAGATAGAGATGAACCAAAATAATTTCATCTCTATCAAACGGACAAGTGGCAGACGCGGTGTATGCGTTCCGCTGAAGACGGAAAGAAAGTGATTCGATTTCACTCTTGTCCACAATAAAAATAAAAACGATCTGTAGCTCAATTCGGAGGAGCGCCTGAATACGAATCAGGAGGTTTAAGGTTCGAGTCCTTACAGATCGTCAAAAAAATATCGGGAAGTATTTCAATTGGTAGATGGAGTGCTTTGGGAGCATTTGGCTGTAGGTTCGAGTCCTGCCTTCCCGACAACGAGTGGTGACTAAGGTTTAAGCACGGGTGCATTGGAAGCATCAGTTAGTAGGTTCGATTCCTGCGCACTCGACAAAACATATATGGTGAGATTAGTGTAAAGGTTAACACACTGGTTTGTGAAGCCAAAGATACGAGTTCGATTCTCCTATCTCACCCTTGGGAATGCGCTGACGTTGGAGAGTCAGGCCGGTCTGTAAAACCGGTGCTTCGGCTTAATAGGTTCGAATCCTATCATTCCCACTGTTAGTTATCTGTTCTTTGATATTTTGAAAGTGTATTTTTTAAACGCGATTGGATCTTTCTTGAAAGTCGTTGTGGTGAAAGTATTGTGAGTTGTTCACCGAAGCCTAAAAGCTCGCGTTCTAATTCAAAATTCCAAATAACTTCTATCGAAAAAATAGTTCCGTCTGTTTCTTCTTTAAGAATTGTTTGGCTTGAATGAATTGGTTTGGTTAAAATATAAGGCGCATGTTCTTTTAATATTTTAAGAACGATGAGATCTGTTTTTTGATTTGGCATAATACTTACACCAATTGCATGCTGATAATAAGTTAAAACATCAAACTCTGCTTTTTGGTATTTTTCTTTTTCAGCGTCTGCAATAAGTTCTATCCTGTCAAGCGCTAAATTCATAATAGCATCGCCTTTTTTTGCTTTGCCTAAGATGAACCAACGGTTGCGGTATTCTTTAAGTAAATAAGGAAAGAATATTATTTCAATTGGTTGACGGGCTTTAAAAGATTTGTAATGTATCAATAAAGTTTTTTTGTTGATTATGGATTTTAATAAAGGGTCAATAAATTGTAAGCCTTTTAATAATTCGTTCTTTTCAAATTCAATATACGAACGGCCTTTGTTTTGTTGTTTGTAGAGTTTGTCTTCAAGCTTTGTTACCATGCCGGTTAGTTCTTCAAAGTAAGAGAAACCTTTAAATTGTTTTAAAACTTCTACTACTTCGTTTAATGTGCCAAGGTCCTGAGAGGTTAAGGGAATATTGGTAATGCTGTAATTTTTGTCTTCGTAACAATAAAACTTTTTATCGTTTACAATGATCGGCGCGTTATAACCCAGTTTTTCGCTACGCATGTTTTGAAGATCGAGTTGAATGGTACGAACGCTAACACCTTTTGTAATGCCTTCGTATTCATAAATGGCGTCAGAGCAAGCTTCCACAAGGTCTTCCAGGGTCCATTTACGAAAACGGTTCTGTAAACAGTTATCAATTGTTTTGTAACGCACCAGCGCTAGTTTATTTATTGGCATAAGATAAAAATTTGAGCAGTTAAAGATAAAAAATTAAAAACACTACGCAATGTATTTACGCAGATGGCCGAAAAAAGTAACCGTTTCTAATTTATTATAGTTCAGCATCAATAACTTAATAAAAAAGAGGACAAAATGATTTGCTGCGCAATTTGATTACGCAGTGAGTATAAACCTTTGTTTTAATAAAAATGAAAAAAATGAAATATATAATTGTTGACTTAGAAGCAACGTGTTGGGAGAATAAAGACCTACAAAAGAAAAATGAAATAATCGAGATCGGTGCAGTGTGCATAAATACAGAAGGTGAAATTCAAAGCGAGTTTAGTGAATTTGTAAAGCCATTAATAAACCCTGTGTTATCAGAGTTTTGTAAAAAGCTTACAACTATTAAACAAAACGATATAGATGCGGCAGAATCTTTTAAAGAAGTTATTGAAAGGTTTAAGAACTGGATAAATGTAAATGAAGATTATATGCTTTGCAGTTGGGGATTTTATGACAAATCTCAATTTAAAAGTGATTGCGAATTACATAAGCTCGGAACAAATTGGTTAAACCATCACATTAGTTTAAAGCACCAATATGCAGAGATAAAAAAATTGCAAAGGCCAATTGGAATGGCAGGTGCATTAAAAATTGAAAAGCTGCAAATAGATGGAACGCATCACCGGGGAATAGATGATGCCAGAAATATTGCTAAAATATTTATACAACACATTGATAAGTGGAAATATAAATAACGTTCATTGAAATAAGACCTTGTAGCTTAAAAGGAAAAGCTGTGGTAAAATTTAGGCTTAACCACGGAGTGTATGGGATCTGGCTACGACCACGCGTTGTAGTGAGTATAATTTACAGTTGCACCGAAATGGATATACTAAAGTAGGGAAGCGTATTTACAACCATACTGTTCGAAAGAAAATATGAGTTCGAATCTCATTAAGGTCACGAAAAAAACAATCCAAATGTTTTGCGGAGTGAATAGATCAAAAGCTTGTTTTTGGATCTATGAACAAGCAAAATAAAATGTAAACATTTTAGGATTGTTTTGCAGAACTGCCAAACGAGATCAACGCGTTAATCTCATTAAGGTCACAAAAAATAAATGCCGGCATAGCTCAGAGGCCAGAGCGTCCCGACTTTTAGTCGGGAGGGTAAGCAAGTTCAACTCTTGCTGTCGGCTCAGAAAAAAGACTTTACGTTAAAGTCCTACTATAATAAAAAATGAATAAATATGAAAGACTCAAACTGGAACTCGAAACAACCGGTATTGGAAGAATGAAATGTTTCGGAAACTCAATGTTACCAATATTAAAAAGCGGTTCAACACTCACGTTTAAAAAAGAAGAAGAGTACAAAATAAAAGACATTGTGTTTTGTAAAGTAAGAGGCCGGTTTATTGATGCGCATAAAATTATTAAAACCGATGCGAACAAAGGTTTTTTAATTGCCAATAATCATGGTTACGAGAATGGATGGACCTGGACCATTTTTGGTAAAGCAATTGAGTGTGAATGCAAAGGTTTTGTAAAAACACTTTAAAATAGTAAGTAATAAAAATAAAATTTCATGTAAGTGAAATTTGTAATTCGGTTTGTAACTCAGTTGGTAGAGTACCGTCCTTTTAAGACGGGAGCCCCGGGTTCGAGTCCCGGCAGGCCGACAATAAAAATGGACGAGAGGCTCATATGGATGAGCGACTGATTGTTAATCAGAGGGTAGCAGGTTCGAACCCTGCCTTTTCCGCAAATGAATACAAAAAGTATTCGCAAGGATTTTAATTTTCTACAACATTGAAAGCTTGCTTTCATAAGTGTAAGAAAATTAAAACGCGGATCCGAAGGATCACTTTTTGTATTATGACTTTGGAACTTAAAGGATCAACGAGCGAAGCGAGTTAGCCCTGAAAAAATCGGTAAGCCATTAAAGGTACACCGGGTAGATGCAAAAAAGTGTTGCTGTGTTTTTGTCGAAGTACGGCAAAAGTTCTGTGAGCTTTTGAGCGAGCATGAGCGAAGGTAAAAGGAGCGGTTAGAGGCCGTGGCTCGATGACAATGAGAGCAAAGTTTGAAAAAGCCTTTTGCAAAACACAAGCATCTACCAAAGAATTGGTTTATTGGTACGGCAAAAGCCCGGTGAGCTTTTGAGCGGGCCATTGGGTAGGCAATTATCTCCGACTGTCTATCGGAAGATAAGGGTTCGATTCCCTTATAAACCGCAAAATACATCTAGGGCTAAGGTAGCCGGGTCGTCTCCAAAACGACGGGACAGAGTTCGATTCTTTGTGGATGTGCGAATAGAGTAATAGTAAATAGTGGGCAAAGCCTTATTTAAAAATGTAGGAAATTCCCCAACTGTTACTCTGAAATTAAAAAAGAAAAAATAATTTTTAAAAAAGAGAAATGATGAATGCCAAAAATGAAATTGAAGAGGAGGAATATATGTTCTCATCTTCTAGTGGTTAGGATCGGTCACTTTCAATGACCAGACGCGGGTTCAAATCCCGCTGGGAATACTATGCGAAATATAGCTTAATGGTAAAGCATCCCGACTTCAGTCGGGAGGATGCAGTTCGATCCTGATATTTCGCTCAAGGCTGAAAAGAATTTTTTTATTTTTCTTTTCAGAAATAAAAAGGACAGGTAACCAATATTGGTTTCGGTATTAGTCTGCAAAACTAATTTAATAACAGTTCGATTCTGTTTCTGTCCTCATAATAATGTCTTATAGCTCAATTGGTGGAGCAGCGATCTGATACGTCGAAGGTTGTAGGTTCAAGTCCTGCTAAGACAACAAAATAAAACTGCTTTATAGCTCAATGGTGGAGCAACGATCTCATAAGTCGGAGGCTGCAGGTTCAATTCCTGCTAAAGCAACAAAAGGGGTGTCATCTACCAAGGCCGGCGAGTTTGCTTTGCAAGCAGATTGTGGTGAGTTCGATTCTCATCCGCTCCACTTTATAAAATGAAACAAAGGGTAAGAAATAAAAAAACAAAGCTCCTTAATTTAAAGGTAGAATAAATGGCTTACATCCATTAAGTGATCGTTCGATTCGGTCAGGGGCTACAAAAATAAAAATCTCTCGTAGCTCAATGGTAGAGCTCGCGGCTTTTAACCGCGAAACACAAGTTCGATTCTTGTCGGGAGAACAATTAATATTCTCTTATAGTTTAACGGAAAAACACATCCCTTCTAAGGATAAGATACTGGTTCGACTCCAATTAAGAGAACAGGAAAATAAATTATTTGTACTCTGTTCCAGGTACTTAAACAAAAAAACAAATAAATTTTATTTCTACGCAGTTTGATTGCGCAGTAAGGTTAAACCTTTGTTGTGTTATTAAAATAAATAGTAATGTTCTTTGAAAATATTTCGTTTGTGCTATATATGATATAGAAATTTACTTTACTAAAATAAAGAAATGTATGTATAGCAACGAACGAATAACACTTATAATAAATAAACAGGCCAAGGTTGCGTTACTTCTAACTCAGGAACGGGTCGTCTAACGGAAGGACGTCGGAGCTTGCTCCGGAGATGAGGGTTCGATCCCCTTTCCGCTCAACATAACTTAACCAATTGCCTTTTTAAATAACATGGGGCGGTAGCTCAATGGTAGAGCGACGAAAGCTTTAAAATTAACCGGTCAATGCAAACATACTTCAACTGGAAATCCCTTCGGGGATTTGGTTCGAGTCCAAAACTGTTTACAGATTACCCGTTCAATTAAAACTTACTCCTACGCTTTCCACGCCGTAGGTTGTGGGTTCGAATCCCACCCGCTCCACTTCCAAATAAAAATATTATAATTACATAATTAAAAATCAGGTCAACTATTACTTACTTCTATTTTCTGATAAAAAAAAGTAACAGAATTACCTATTAAAACAAAAACAAAAACAAAATGAATAATCTATTAAACGTAGGCTTCCGTCAGCAAGCCATTTTCATTCCTACAAAAGCAATGAAAGCAGAAAGAAAAAATATTGCAGAAACTACTGCAGTATTAATTGCTAATTTATCAAAACTGGGTTTTGGTGTTTCTGAAGATCTTTTAGTGGCATTAAATAATGTTATGCCGGTTTATCAATTAACTGTTCTTGAAACCGCAAAAACAATTGTTGGCGTAAATAAAAACTGGACACCCTTGGTAAAAGGTTGGGATACACCAACAGGCGAATCGTTTGTTGATCATATCATGACTTTTTTCGCCAATGCTTTCCAGGCAAAAGGTACAAAACTGCAATGCGGACATATTATTCCTGCAGGTACTTTTCCTTTAGAGCGTTATAACGGTTGCCCGTTTTGTGGTACACCTTTTGAATTCGGAAAAATTGAAAACTATAACCAGGGAAATAAATTTAAAATTCTTGAATTATGGACAGAAAAAGAAGCAAATGAATTTTTGAAAGATCTTTTGATGTCAAAAACTGCTTTAGATGCAACACAAGCCGATAGTTTAAAATTGCTTTTAAAGGAATTAGAAATTCCGGATGTAAAAATTGCTATGAAGGAAACACTAATGTTGGTAATAGATATTTTTGCAGAAAACAATGAACCGCAAAAAGCACAGTCGTTATTTGGTTCGCCAACAGATATTTTACGGCACCTGTGGTTTAAACATACAGGATTTTTACAGATCCTTGAACCAAAAACCATTGTAAAACGTAAAGCTAAAAATGCAGCACACATTGCAAAGCCTTTGGATAAAAGCGCGGTAGAAAAATTGGGGGCAAGCGATGAGCTAAAACTAAAATACGGACGTAAAGAAAGTATGCGTGTTGCTACATGGTTAAACGGTCTTACTATGGACGTTGAAAAAATGTGCGAGGTGATGCATCCTAAACGCCAGATGTGGGTGCGTTTTATACGTGCCTTACGTTTGCCTGAATATGCAAAACGCGAAGGGTTTGAAAAATTAAAAGAGTTGTTGGATAAATTTTATAATGAAGATTATACAGTTTGGCAAGGTCATGTAAACCAATACCGTTTACGTGCGGAGGCAGAAAATACTTTTAATTTATTAAAACAACGTCCGGGTATGTTTGCGCGCTCTTTATTCGCCAACATGTTATGGTTTGGATCTGAAGATACTATTGCTGCGTTTGCAGAAGTAGTTGATAAGGTACCTGCACGTTTAGTGTTTACATTAAACATGTATGCCGATAATTATTTTAATAAACAAAACCGCCGTATGGTAAAACCATTGGGTGGAGTTGCAAAAAATATTCCTGCAAATAGTTTATTGCGATTGTATGACGATGCACAAATAAGTGCCATGAAAGAAGCGATCGAAGACCTTACACTTCTTGCTATGAAAAAAAGATTTGCAACGATCGAAAATAAAAATAAAACTATTTTTATTGACCCGATGTTGTTTAAGATCCCGCTTTCAATTGGCGATAGAAGTGAAAGTGTGCAAGACCTTCCATCTGCTTTAATGGGAACACGTTTTGAAGTGGAAGGAGATGCTGTTCGTTTATTTATGCAATGGGGTAATGGTTTACCTGCACAGCATATGGATATGGACTTGAGCTGTCATATTGCTTATGATACGAAGACAGAATTCTGTTCGTACTATAATCTTGTAACAACAGGTTGTAAACACAGTGGCGATATAAGAAGTATTCCTGAAAAAATTGGAACTGCAGAATATATTGAGATCACGGTGAGCGAATTAAAAAACGCCGGAGCTAAATATGTTACGTTTACAAGTAATGCTTATAGCAACGGAAGTATTTCACCTAACATGGTTGTTGGATGGATGAACAGTAAACACCCAATGAAGATCTCTGAAAGAACCGGTGTGGCTTACGATCCATCATGTGTACAACACCAGGTACGCATTGTAAGTACGCTTACAAAAGGTTTGGTGTTTGGTGTACTGGATGTAGAACGCTCTGAAGTGATCTGGTTAGAACTTCCTTTTGGCGGACAATTAGTAAATAACCTTGATATTAGAAATATAGAATTGTTATTGCAAAAACTAAATAGCAAATTGAGTATCGGTAATTTGCTTACGCTAAAAGCTGAAGCACAAGATTTAAAAATTGTAGAAACCGAAAATGCAGATGAGAACTATACACGTGAGTGGGCAAGAAACACAGCTGCGGTTACTAAATTACTTGTAGATTAATTAAAGGCCTTGTTTCAATTTTTTGAAGCCGGGTCTTTTTATTTTTTTAAGACAAGATCTTCTTTAGCGGCCCACATGGTAATATCCTGTTTACTTAATGCGGCTGCCATAAGATCGGGGAATTTATCCGGCGAGCAGGCAAATACAGGAACACCAAGTGAAGCAAGGTATTTTGCATTTTGATGATCGTAAGATGGAGCACCTTCATCGTTTAATGCAAGCAATACAATTAGCTGCACACCCAACGCAACTAATTCTGATGCGCGTTTCAACATTTCTTCCTGGTTACCTCCTTCATAAAGATCGGTGATCAAAACCATCACCGTATCATTTGGTTTTTTTACAAGTTGCTGGCAGTAAGTTAAAGCTCGGTTAATATCTGTCCCGCCACCCAGCTGCACACCAAATAATAATTCAACAGGGTCTTGAAGATCTTCTGTAAGATCAACAACGCTGGTATCAAACACTACCATCTTTGTTTGAATAGCAGGAAGTGAAGCCATCACCGATCCAAAAATGCCTGAATAAATTACGGATGTTCCCATTGAGCCACTTTGATCCAAACAAAGAATAACATCTTTTAATGAATGTCTTTTTTTTCCGTAACCAATTTTTATTTCAGGAATAATGGTTTTGTATTCGGGCTGGTAATGTTTAAGATTTTTTATAATTGTAGAATGCCAGTTTATTTCATTATGTCTCGGCCTCCTGTTTTTAACCGATCTGTTGAGGCTTCCGGCAATTGCTTGCTGTGTTGGCTGCGTTAACTTTTTTAATAATTGATCAACAACTTTTCTTACTACCTGCCTTGCGGTATCTTTTGTTTTAGCAGGAATTACGCGGCTGAGCGTCATGAGTGTTGCTACCAAATGTATATCGGGTTCAACATTTTCAAGCATTTCTTTTTCGGTTAACATGCTTGTTAAATTTAAACGCTTTAAAGCATCCTGTTGCATAACCTTAACAACCGATGAAGGGAAGAACGAACGAATATCGCCCAACCAGCGATTTACATTTGGTGATGAGCTTCCCAGTCCGCCGCCACGTTCAGAGTCATACAAGGCAGAAAGTGCATTATCGATCTCGATCCCGTTAGTATCAAGGCTCATTCCAGTGCCATCATTCTGGCCTCCTCCTAATATCAATCGCCAACGTTTTAGCAATTCTTCTTTTTCGCTCATGATAAATTTGTTTCGGTTTTAATTCCTAATAATTCTAAAATAACCGGTACAGCAAGCATTCCATTATCATGATCAAAATTTGATGATGATAAAATTGCAGAAGTAGTTGTTACACCTGAGCCTTTAGCTTTTTCACCCAGCTTTCTTCTTTCAGGATTACTGTATTGCGAAAACGTTCTTCGCAATAACGGAAGTACTTGTATGAAATGATCATCCTGTAAAGTATTTACCCAATTATTTATTAGTCCCCACAATGCATTATCAATTAATAAAATAGTTCCGCTTCCTCTTAAAAAACCTTCCAGCCAGGAACCAGCATGCGAATATTCTACAGCAGGTGATAGGGCTAATCCAAATGCTGATGCTAATTTTTCACTATCCAATAATTTATAGTCGTAAATTAATCTTGTAGCATAACCCGCAATTAATGAAGACGAATTTTTATTTTCAGAGATCGCAAATAAAGTTTTATACCAATTATTTAATTGCGTTTCTTTTTGTAAAAGTGAAACGGAATCGTTAAGAGAAAAGAAAAGATCAAGTAATTGTTGTGCTGCATCTTCATCAACCGAAAAACAAGCGGAAGGCAAGCTAATAAAGATCCTTGCAATGATACTATCTACTATAACGGAAAGAATTTCAGTATCTATTTTACGAACGTTGCCATAACGCAATGCATTTACCAAAGAAGGTAATGCCGCCATTAATTGCATAACATCAGATGAGGCTGCGGCAAGGGAATCGATCCTTTTTAATAATGCCTGTGTTGCAATTGGCAGATCGGATAATAAAGAGTCTTCTAAAATAGAAGTAATTACACTTAAAGAATTTTCCTGCGAAGCACGCGATACCAAAAAATTATTTGCCGCCTCTTCAACTGAATTTCCCCAAACACCTTTATCAATTATATCTATTGAGAATGCAGGATCCCAATGTAATATCCACGCTTCTTTAAAAGTACCTTTACCTGAAACCGATCGTTTTATACCCCACTTAATACCAAGCAACGACAAGCGATGAAGAAAAATACTTTTTTGCATATCGCGCTCTTCCCTTAGGTCAAGTATAATTTCTTTTTCCTCTTCGGTTAAAGGCAAGCGTAATTGTTTCTGAATTTTTTCAATATCAACCTGTAAAGGGGGCTTTGGAGATTCAACAGGTACAGATCCTATCTTCGGACTTACTATCAGTTCTTTGTGAATTAAAGACATTAAAATATCTTCACCCATACAC
>JACDED010000014.1:0-11956 GCA_013816615.1 Bacteroidota bacterium | reverse complement strand
ACACATCACACTGCGTGTGGCTTCGTTCAACTCTTCTAATCCGGGTTTTGAATATCCTCGTAAATAAGAAAGCGTTTCTGCCAAACGTACCGTTTCAATTATATGCGCAGAAGAAACATCTATTTGATTTTTTCTAAAAAGTCGGGCTACTTTAGTTAACCATTTTACACTAACATCCTTTTTTGTTTTCCAGATATGGTTATACCAGCCAGGCGAATTTATTCCTGCACCATAACCACTTGTAAAGGATAAGCGACTATACGTCCATGGTACCCATGTGCATTCTACTTTTACTTTTGGAAGACCTTTTAATAATTCTGTGTCTTCTTTTTGTGAAGGCATATTTTGTAATGCCGGTACATGCCACGCGCCGCAAACAACAGCAATGTCGTTAAACATTTCCTTTTCCGCCTGTTTAATTACTTTGCGCATCCAGGCTTCCCTGTATCTTTCGCTTTTCTTTTCTTCTGCAATTATATTTTCACGTAAAGCCGTAACTGCTTCGTTAACCGATTCAAAAATATTATCGTTGTTGCCGCGGTTCTCGAAATTATTTTCCCACCATTTTTCCGCATCATCGTATCCTGCAATTTGTGCCAGATATAGGAAAGGATCTTTTTCTTCTACAGACAGATATTCAGAGGTAGTTTCTTCTGTATTTTTATTTTCAGGAATATTTTCTTCTATTGCTAATTTATGCTCAACGGGAAGATCCATAAAACGTAACGGAATTTTATTTTCAATAGAGTAAAGAATTGCCTGCCACTCGGGAGAAAATTCTGCGAAAGGATAAAACAATGCTTTTTGCAGATTGTCTGGAACATAGGCTAATATGGCAACCGGTGGCTTCATATCCGCATGGCTGGCCCATTTTAAAAGAGCATCTGCTTCGGGCGGACCTTCCAACAAAATAATATCAGGCTTTACCTTTTCAAGATATTGCTTTACATTCTGTGCGGAGCCCGGACCATGATGTCGTATGCCTAATAAATGAATTGCCATATTAATTAAAATCCCTGATCACGGCATGCACGATAAATATCTTTCCAGTCTTCTCGCTGTTTAACAACAGTTTCTAAATATTCCTGCCATATAATTTTATCCTGCACAGGATCTTTAATAACAGAACCGATTACACCTGCAGCAAGGTCGGCAGCTTTTATGCTACCATCGCCAAAGTAAGCAGCCATGGCCATACCACTGTTCATAACCGAAATTGCTTCAGCAGTACTAAGTGTACCACTTGGAACTTTTACCTTTGTTTTTCCATCTATTGTTAAACCACTTCTTAATTCGCGGAAGATAGTTACAATACGTTTTATTTCCTGTAAAGCCGGAATCTCAGAAGGAATATCCATTGCTTTTCCAAGACTTTCAACTCTGCGTTTTACAATATCCATTTCTTCTTCTATACTATCCGGCAAAGGAAGAATAACGGTATTGAACCTGCGTTTTAATGCACCTGATAATTCATTCACTCCTTTATCACGGTTGTTTGCAGTTGCAATAACATTAAAACCTTTAATCGCTTGTATCTCTGTATTTAATTCCGGCACAGGCAACGTTTTTTCAGATAAAATAGTTATTAATGTATCTTGAACGTCTGAACCCATTCTTGTTAACTCTTCAATTCGCGCAATTTTTCCTTCTTTCATTGCGCGCATAACCGGGGTTTCTACCAACGCTTTTTCTGAAGGGCCTTCGGCAAGGAGGCGTGCATAATTCCAGCCGTAGCGAATACTCTCCTCGCTTGTACCGGCGGTACCCTGAACAATAAGAGCAGACGTTCCGGAGATTGCCGCTGATAAATGTTCAGATACCCATGATTTTGCCGTTCCGGGAAGACCGTATAATAACAAAGCTCTATCTGTTGTAAGCGTTGCTACTGCAATTTCCATTAAACGTTTATTGCCAATATATTTTGGGCTTACTTCAAACCCGTTCTTTAATTTAGCGCCCATAAGGTAATTCACCACACCTTGCGGAGACAACACCCAGTTTGGCGGGCGCGATCCTGTATCCTGTTTTTTTAATTCTTCCAGTTCCTGCGCAAACTGTTGTTCTGCATGTTGCCTGATTACATTTTCCATAGTTAAAAAGATTGAACGATTTGTTTTTTAATTGATAGCATTTTTTTTATTTCTTCCGAAATAGTATCCCAGTAGCTTTTCTTTAAAGGGTCATTAACTTGTATCTGATCAATTTTCTCAAGAATTGAAACCGGGAAATGATGAATGATATTTTTGTAGTAATTTTTAGAGAACGCGTAAGGTTCCTGCGAAGTTTTTTGAAGCAAGGCCATCACAAATTTTTGAGACCACTCGGTTTCTTTTTTAGGAAGAAAAGCATAGATATTCTTTGACTCCTGTAACAAGGCAAGCGCGATATCCTCTTTTAATTCCTGGCTAAAAAATTCGATCACCGAATAACAAACCTGTTTATATTCCTTATACAATATAATACCCCATTCAGGATTTTTAAATGTATTGGCACTCATTGCCAATGATGGAATGAATTTTTTTGTTTCCTCTTTTTTATTGAATAATTCTAATATTTGATAAGCGTTTAAATTTAAATGCTTTTCCCAAAGTGTTGGCGGAATAACTCCGATCAATTGATCTAATGTAAATTCTTTTTCAGTAAAATTTTTACTGGCATCTATGTGGCTAATACCATAAGATTTGAATTTCTCAGGAATTTCAAACGCGAGGTTGATATTTAAAACCTCCTTGTTTATCAGACCAAGTAAAGCGCCTGATTTTTTAATGGAGACCAAAGGCTTTGTAAATTCCCATATCTCTTTTACAATAAATGAGTCAGGCATCTGCTTTAATAATTTTAATGCAATGTCTTTTACCTTTTGACTTTTTTCTTTAAGTGCTTCCGTTAAAAATGCCTCGTCATCCTCGTTAAGATTTATTTCTAATGTCGATAACAGATCTGCTTTAGTAGCGGCCTGCTCTTCTTTCCAAACAGATGCGAGAGTTTCCCTGGCTTCCGCAGGTGAATCTTTTCTCCATTGTATCAAAGCATTTTTTCTTTCATCCGCTTTACCATGATCAAAAACTTCTTTGTAAGAAAGAGTAGCGCCAAATTTCCAGTTTGGATTAAAGGCTGTGATCCATTTTCCTCTTTCTCCAAGGCAAGTAGAAATTAAAATTCTGAGATCTTTATTTTTTTCAGCAAACTCTAATAATGTTGGAATAAAATGCGGAGGTGTGATCTTATTGTTTTTAGAACATTGTAATAACCAAAAATAAAGTAACGATAAATTTTCGTCGCCAAGAGTGGTTTGAAGAGAGGCCTCTGCCTGCGAAGAACAATACTTTAATATTTCCTCAGCGCAAGGTTCAATTAAAGGAACAGCATTACAACTGATATTAAATCCTGCTCGCCTGTAATTATAAATGATAGAAGCCTGTCTTAAGAATTGCTCTTCTTTATCATCAGTACCTTTTTTAACTTCTTCCAGCAAAGAATTAAGTGAAGGGTGTAGCACCTGTGTATTGATCTGTTTTTTATCAGTACCAATAATTGACGTATTAATTATTTCTTCCCAGGGCTTTATCATATAATAAAATAATTATTATTTATAAATACTCCTATTGGTTCATAAGCACCTTCGCAACCAATAAGTGTAGCGCTGAAATTTTTACCACCTGATACTGCCAATAAAGTATGCAGCTTATTTCCGTCGCAAACAATCGGTACAGAAATATTATTTACATCATTCAAAAACCATTTATTTTCAAGGCACGCAAGGCTAACTGCATTTATAAAAAAAGGTAATTCAAAAATAAAAGGCGATTGAATGTATTTTTCTTTTTCAAATTTCATTAAAGCATTCCAGTTCTCAAAACCCGAAATTTCTTTTGGTGAAATCGTTTTACCTGTATTTTTAATAATTGCACGGTAAGGACAAATTGCTTTGTAAAAAGATAATTCGGCTTCTACAACAGAGCCGGGAATTAAATTTAATTCGGGTAATTGCGATCTTACATAAAACTGTAATACTAATGCATATTGTCCGGAGTTAATACCCAACAACCAATTTCGTTGAACAAACAATTGTTCCTGTTGCACCGTTTCTTTTCCAAGAACGAACCAATTATCTTTTACCCCTTCCTGTTGTTTTAATTCTTCAAGACTTTGTGTAAAGCCGATAAGGTTTTTTATTTCGCCTGAAAAATTATCATTTAAAGCCCCTTTATTTTTAAAGGCAGTAATTGTAATATAGATGCGCAGCAGCTGATCGATAAAACTATTTTGCCAATTCTCTTTAAAATAATTCATCTCTGCAAGTTCGCGCACCATTCCTGCTAAACCCTGTGCTTGCGCATCCACCATACGTTTGGTAAGATTGGTAAATAAGGCCGGACCTTTTTCGGGCATGTTTAAAATACCATTCCTTACAATATCATTAATTAATAATTGCAATTCCTCAATACCACTGTCTATTTTTTTTAAGCGCTGCTGTTGTCTTTTTGCCTGTGCTTCGGCATCTACCGGTTTATCTATCTTCTCTTGTTTTTTTTCAGCTTTTTCTTCCCGTTTATCCATCCACTCTTTTACCCATGCAGGAGAATCTTTTGTAGTAAACAAAGTTCTTTCGCGGCAATAAAGTAAAAGAACTCCAATGCCATGTTTGCAAGGAAATTTCCGGCTGGGGCAAGAACATTTAAAAGCAATGTTAGCCAGATCTACCTGCGTGCGATAGGGATTTTTTCCACTTCCCTGGCATTCACCCCAAAGCGATTTTTCATCAATTCCTGTATTTGACCATTTAGATGGATTGGCTTGTTCTTTACCCGATTTTTTTGAGGCATCATCAGGCGCAAGCGCAAGGATTTGGTCTTCGGTAAAATTCACTTTGGATAATTTGTGTTAAAGTAAGATAGAAAATTGGTTTTGGAAAGTACTGTGAATAATATATTAATATTCTTTCAAGTGTGGAAATTGATAAGTAGAAACTCCTAAATTAAAGAACTAAAATAAAAAATAGTACTCTTATAATCAAGACTTTACATATAATGCAATTCATACTTATTATCTACGCAATTTGGCTGCGTAGTTAAACCTGAGATTTGTTTCATTAAATAAAACAATTAAATTTATTATTATGAACACATTAAAAATTACAGGTGAAGACCTAATAGAATTAGGGTATACTCAAGGAAAAGCAATAGGAACCGCTATTCGTGTAATCGAAGAAAATTTTAAAAACACAGAACGTGAAGAAGTATTAGCAATAATATTAAAAGTATTTCAGTATCCTGAAAGTTTTTTAGACGATACGGTATTAGCACCAATTGCAAACGATCTGGTCGAAAGACAAAACGCAATAAATGCAGAAATTACTTTGAACGAAAATGCAGATGCCTTTGCCATTTATGGAAAAGATAATATTGAACAGGGTGCTTTTGATCAAATGAAAGTGGCTATGAAATTACCGGTAACAGTTGCCGGTGCTTTAATGCCGGATGCGCACCAGGGTTACGGTTTGCCAATTGGCGGTGTATTAGCAGCAAACAATGCGGTTATACCTTACGGTGTTGGTGTTGATATTGGATGTAGAATGGCTTTATCTGTTTATGATATTTCTGAATCTTATTTTTTAGAAAATGAAAGTAAATTCAAAAGAGAGCTAATTGCCTGGACAAAATTTGGTGCAGGAAATGGATGGGATGGAAAAAATAAAGCCGAGCACGCAATTTTAGATAATGCTAATTTTAATGCAACGCCATTTATAAAAAACCTACATGCCAAAGCAGTTCATCAGTTAGGAAGCTCGGGTGGTGGAAACCATTTTGTAGAGTGGGGGATCATTGAGTTTGAAAAAGAGGATGTAGCATTAAATATTCCGAAAGGAAAATATGTTGCCTTATTATCTCACTCAGGTTCGCGTGGTTTTGGTGCCACTGTTGCCGGGCATTATACAAAGCTTGCAAAAGAATTGTGTAACCTGCCACAGGAAGCAAAAAACTTAGCATACTTAAGTTTGGATTCTGCCGAAGGACAAGAGTATTGGTTAGCCATGAACTTAGCCGGTGATTATGCTTCTGCTTGTCATGAAGTTATTCATAACCGTTTAACGCATGCCATTGGTGGAAATTTATTGGCACGTGTTGAGAACCATCATAACTTTGCCTGGAAAGAAAAATATAACGGGCAAGATGTGATCGTTCACCGTAAAGGAGCAACACCTGCAGGTAAAGATGTACTGGGAATTATTCCGGGATCAATGACCGCGCCTGGATTTTTGGTGAGAGGAAAAGGAGAAGAAAATTCTATTAACTCCGCATCGCATGGTGCCGGAAGATTAATGAGCCGTACAGCTGCTATTAAAAGCATTTCGAAAAGCGAGATGCAAAAAATATTAAAAGATAATGGTGTAACTTTAATTGGTGCCGGGTTAGATGAAGCCCCAATGGCCTATAAAGATATTAATATGGTAATGGCTGCTCAATCTGATCTTGTGGATGTATTGGCTAAATTCACTCCAAAAATTGTACGTATGGCTGATGATGGAAGCAGAGAAGATTAATACTATTTAAAATAAGGTAATGGCAATAATAAAATGTAAAATATGTAATATTGATGTAACTCCGACTTTAGAGTTGCTTAAAGATGTGACTATGCTGAAAGAAGGTGACAACGAAGATTTTGTTCCTAAAGGCTATTATCATATTTTAACGGAAGCAACAGAATATTACACGGGGTTAACAAAAGAAATAGTAATTAATAAGAATGATATAATTAATTTTAAATATCACGCTAATCGTTCCCGTCTTAATGGCTGTTGCGGATTAGATGGATGCGATGGAATTAATTTAGTGTGCCTTAACGGACATGAAGTTGCGACTGAAAAATCGGATTGTTGGATGCCACACGCTGTTATTTTTGAAAACCATTTAGTATTATTAAAAGTTGATTAAAAAAAATTAAAATGGAAAAATATATACAGGATAAATTAAAAGAAATAGAAAAGGAAAAGTCCATAAAAATACTTTATGCCTGCGAAACAGGTTCGAGAGCATGGGGTTTTCCTTCGCCGGATAGCGACTATGATGTGCGCATGATATACATGCACGAGCCGGATTGGTATTTAACTTTATCTGATAAAAAAGATACGATAGAAATGATGCTGGATAATGGTGAATTGGATATAACCGGTTGGGATTTTAAAAAATGCCTGAAACTGCTATGGAAATCGAACGGTGCGTTGCTTGAGCGTATACAATCACCAATAGTATATCATACTACAGATGGTTTAACAGAGATGTTTAAAAACTATGCGGATAGATGTTTTGCGCCAATAGCGGCAATGCATCATTATTCGGGCATGGCAAAAAATAGTTTTGATGATATAGAAGGTAAAGATGAAATAAAACTAAAAAAATTATTTTATGCTTTGCGTGCTACTTTGGCTTGTAAATGGATAATAGAAAAAGATTCTATTCCGCCGATAGTTTTTATAACTATGGTAAATGAATTAGAGTTTGATGAGAAATTAAAGGAACGCATAAAGTTTCTTGTTGATCTGAAATCAGGAAAGAATGAAAATTACATGCATCCACAGGAAAAAGAACTTGCTGATTTTATACGTGAACAGTTAACTGTTGCCGATGAAAAAGCAGATTCATTAAAAGGTCGCAAAGAAAAAGATACAGATCTTGATGAATTTTTTAGATATGGTTTAAAAACTTGGAAATGAAAATCGCAGATCTGAAAGAACAGAAGTTAATTTTATTGGAATGTATTAGCGGAAGCAGGGCGTATGGTTTACATACGCCCAAATCCGATACTGATATTAAAGGTGTATTTGCACTTTCAAAAAAGCAATTTTATGGTTTGGAATATATAGAGCAGGTAAATAATGAATCGAACGATGAAGTATATTACGAGCTAAAGCGCTTCATCGATCTGCTTACAAAAAACAATCCTAATATTTTAGAATTGTTGGCTACACCAGCAGACTGTATTCTTCATAAGAACCCTTTAATGGATTTTGTTAAACCGGAACTGTTTTTATCACGCTTGTGTAATCAAACATTCGCGGGTTATGCGCAATCACAAATAAAAAAAGCAAAAGGGCTTAATAAAAAGATAGTTAACCCGGTTGATGCCGAAAGAAAATCGGTATTGGATTTTTGTTACATAGTAAGCGGGCAAGGTTCTGTATCACTTGTATCGTGGCTTAATGCAAATAACTTAAAACAGGAAGATTGTGGCCTTGTAAATATTTCTCACATGAAAGAGATCTATTCTGTTTTTCATAATGAGCAATTAACCGAAGGGTACCTGAAAGGAATTTCTTCCGGCATGGAAGCCAATGATATTTCTTTAAGCTCTGTGCCAAAAGGCATTGAGCCAAAAGCTGTAATGAGCTTTAATAAAGATGGCTATTCAAAATACTGTAAAGATTACAAGCAGTATTGGGAGTGGGTTGAAAAAAGAAATGATGCGCGTTATGAAAATACCATTGAGCATGGTAAAAATTACGATGCAAAAAACATGATGCATACCTTCCGCCTTTTAAATATGGCTGAAGAAATTGCAAAAGAAAAGAAAATTAATGTGCGAAGAAACGATCGCGACTATTTATTAAAGATACGTTCCGGCGAATTTAATTATGATGATCTTGTAGAAATCGCGAATGAAAAAGTTGTTTTGATAAATGAATTGTATGAAAAAAGCGATCTACCGGAAAGGCCCAATATGATAAAAGCAGAAGAACTTTTAATTACTTTAAGAACAAAAATTTATAAAGAAAAATAAAATATGGATTTAGAAAAAATAAACCTGGAATTAAGATCACAGATCGTTAATTTTACAAATGCCTTAAAAGAAATAAGCAGACAAAATTTAAAGTCGGTTATTTTATATGGCGGCGTTGCAAAACTTGATTATAGCATAGGAAAATCAAATGTAAACATACTCTTTGTTTTTGAGAGCGTTGATCTGACTACGTTGGATAAAATAGCAGTGCTTTTTCAACGAGGAATTGCTGAATTTAAGTTAGCGCCATTCATTTTAACGGACTCGGAAGTTAAACCTTCAAGTGATGTTTTTGCTGTAAAATTATTTGATATAAAACAACATCACATTTTACTTTATGGTGCAGATGTGTTAAAAGATCTGCAATTTGATAGAACTCATCTTCAGTTTTTAGCAGGACAGGAATTAAGGAATCAATTGGCGCGGATGAAATTCTTTTACATACAAAATTTTAATTTACCCGAAGCGCTTCATAAAAGAGTGCAAAGCGGTTTTACCGGTTTGGTTATTAATGCCAATACTTTCTTGTATTTAAAAAATGGCGCTTACTACGGTACAAGAAAAGAAATTGTGGAACAATTGCTTAAAGAACCTAACATTGATACTGTTTCCTTATCTGAATTGCTTTCATTTAAGGAAAGCAGCATTCCTCCATCAGCCGAGGAGATCAAAATCTTTTACGACCGGTTAATGATACAGTATAAGCAGCTTATTAAATTATTTAAACAGCTTGAATTAAATGGATAATATTTTTGAAAATCCTATAGCAAGGATGTATGGCCCTGCCTTTTTATTTTTTTACGCCTTTTTATTTGCAATTGCTTATTGGTTAATTAAAAACAAAGCAGTTAAGATAGCCGGAAAGATAGAAAACGAAAATGATGTTACAATTCCTTTGAAACCCGACCCTTATGAAATTGCTTTTATACGTGGAAGAGAACGCGAATTGGCCCTGCTTGTAATTTATACCCTGATAAAAAGGGATTATTTTGCTTTGCTTACAAATAAGGAAAAGAAAAATGTAGCCATCAAAAAGAAGAAAACAGATGCGGAAATTAACGCATTAAATATGTTGGAAAGATCTGTATTTAATTGTCTGAAAAACGAATCTTATTTAAAAGATCTTATTGAAAAAATAGAACGTGATGAAGAATTTAAAAAACAATGTTCAAGTTTTGAAATTTATTTAGAGCAACAGCAAGTTATATGGTCTGACAGGGAGAGAAATAAATTTAAAAAGATAAGAAAGGGTATTATAATTTTCTTGATTTGTTTAGGTGCATATAAAATATTGGCTGCAATTGCTCATGAACACTATAATCTTATCCTACTTATAGCGGAGATGGTAATGGGTTCTTTTGTATTGGCAGATATCTCTTTTACGAGGGCCTTTACTTCAAAGGGTGAAAAAGTCCTCGAGAATTACAAAAATACTTTTAAATCAATTAATGGAGATGCTTTACTGCAGCAGCCTTTTTTTATTTTACAGCTGCAACTTGCAATTTATGGATTTGTGTTACTAAATAATTCAAAGCATGATTACTTATACGATTACATAAAATCGCAATTGACGATTGAGAAAAAAACAATTGACGATTGGTGGCCTACTTCTTCCCGAAACGGAAATGGTAGTTGTGGAAGTAGTTGTGGCGGGAGCTGCGGTGGCTGTGGCGGTTGCGGTGGCTGTGGAGGATGTAGTTAATGGATGAAGCAATTTCAAATATTCCTTATTTAGGCAATGGCATTGGTTTTAGACTGGAGCTAAAATCTTTTATTTATTTGAATCGCGATAAGATCGATTTTGTAGAGATCATAGCAGAACATTATATAGATGTTCCGGATTTTAAGATGAATGAATTGGAACAATTAAAAAAACATTTTACTGTAATTCCGCACGCTATAAATTTATCTTTAGGTAGTAGCGAAGGAATTAAAAAAGATTACGTTAAAAAATTAAAAGAACTTATTGAATATATTGATCCTCCTTATTGGAGTGAGCATATATCTTACACACAAGCGCATGGATACGATATAGGACATTCGTCGCCGATAATTTATAATGAAGAATTTTTAAAAGTGATCTCAGGTAATATCAACGAGATCAATCTAACCATAAAAAAGCCACTTATACTTGAGAATATCACATACCATGTTGAACTGCCCGGAAAAACATATAGCGACGCTGAATTTCTGAATTTATTGTGCGAACGAACAGGGTGCGGCTTATTATTAGATATTACTAATCTATATATTAATAGCAGGAATTTTTCTTTTGATCCTTTTGAGTTTATAAATAAACTGAATATTGAAAATGTAGTGCAATTGCATTACGTTGGTTATGAAATATCGACCACTCAGATAATCGATACACATTCAAGAAAAACACAGGAAGAGATTTTTGAACTGATAAAGTATATATTGAATAAGCACAGGCCAAAAGGCATTTTGCTGGAAAGGGATGAACGCTTTGAATACCTGGAAGAGATAATGGACGATATTGAAAAAATGAATATTTTATTAATCACTTAAGCATGATAAAGGATAGTCAATATTTTTTGAGTCGGCTGTACACCGAAGAAGTTTACAGAAGAAATTTTTTCTCTAACCGTCAGGCATTTTATAATTCAGAAAATATTCAGGATAAGGAATTGACATTTTTTTTAGAGCAGTTAAAAGAAGAGCAAATTAATTTTTTTGCTAAAGGACTGCTTTCTAAGAGATGGCATACTATTAAAAATCTAATGCCAGTTTCAACAGAGTTAATGAAGAATTTAGAAGCAGAGTTTAATAAATTCAGCAATGATTTTTTACCAACAGGTGTGCATAAACATCATATCGATGCTTTAGCATTTATAAGATACTTGTTGAAGCTTTCAATGTTTAAAGACCCCTTGATAAGATCTGTTTTAAATTTTGAAGCAGATATAATAAATAATTTTTTGCGTCCAAAAACATGGCGATTAAAAAGGTATTATTTTGATCCTTTTTTAATAAAAGATCAAAGTAAAAATATTAAAAGGTCAGCTACACTTGTTTTATGGAAAAAAGGTGTTATACCAAATTCATATATAATATAGTCCAATTTTGCTTATTTGATTTTATTTGCTATATTTGGACTATATTATAAATGGATATTATGGCTTTACCAAAAAAAATCTATGTAAAAGAAAGCATTAAG
>JACDED010000138.1:10422-11973 GCA_013816615.1 Bacteroidota bacterium | reverse complement strand
GGTTGCTTTTCACCTCTCATTAACTTGTTCATAATAAATAGCGCAAATATTATCATTGCTCACATTGTATTGTAGTATTGAGTTGGAATCCTTTTACGGTACATTTCTTTATGCCTTTCAGGGATCCAATGGATAAGGTACCCAAGTAACATTAATGCAAAAACAGCCCTGTAACCGTATATTACCTGGAATAAAAGATCTAAGCCAAAATGATTTCCGATCCTGTAAAAAATAGTATCAACTATTTGTAGACTACTACTTCTAAAAAAAATTCGGGTAAAACTAATAAACGTAAGTGTTATTAAAACACAGGCAATTTTATAACCTACACTATCCTTATTTTTAAATGGTGATACTTTCTTCCATTGCTTATGAACGATCAAACCTAAACCGTTTAATCCACCCCAGATCAAAAACAACCAGCTACTGCCATGCCAAAGGCCTCCCAGTAACATTGTAACCATCAAATTTATATTGGTAGTAAAACTATTCTTGACCCTAGGAAAAAAGTAAGCGAGCATTAACAGAACAACAGCGGCAAACATTAAAACCAATAATAACCAAAGCTTACCGCTTAAAAGCACCATGAACAATGCTAAAATAGAGATAGCAATATAAGAACCGATAGTGCCTTTACGATTACCGCCAAGCGGTATATATAAATATTCCTGCAGCCATGTAGATAAAGAAATATGCCAGCGTTTCCAGAATTCACTTGTACTTGTAGCTTTGTACGGTGAATTAAAATTTGTTTTTAACCGATAACCCAATATCAAAGCCAGGCCAATGGCCATATCTGTATAACCACTAAAATCCATATAGATCTGGAGCGAATAGCCAAAAATACCAAAGATCATTTCAATCCCACTATAATACGTTGGACTATCAAAGATCCTGTCGATAAAATTAACCGCTAAATAATCGGCTACAATCTTTTTGCAAAAACCATTAATGATCCAAAAAGCAGCCATACCAAATTCAAATTTGTTTAGTTTATAAGGCTGATAGATCTGGTAAACAAATTCATGAGCCTTTACAATTGGCCCTGCTACTAAATGCGGAAAGAAACAAACAAAGAACCCATAATCAAACACACTTTTAACGGGTGTTATTTTATTACGATACAGATCGATCGTATAAGACAACGATTGAAACGTGAAAAACGAAACACCAACAGGAAGCAATAATTTATCGACACTAAATTTGGTAGAGAAAAAAGTATTTGAGAATTGTGCAAAGTGATTGAAGAAAGGGACATGGCTTTCGGTGATCTGGTTAAAGCTCTCTGTAAAAAAATATGCGTATTTAAAATAACATAAAAGCGTTAAGTTTAAAATAACACTAATGGTTAAAAATAATTTCCGTTTTGATTCTGAGGTTGATTTATGGATCCTTGCACCCCAATAATAGTCACTGCAAATAGTAAAGAGGAGCAATACAACAAAAACACCACTTGTTTTAAAATAAAAAAACAAACTAACTGCTAACAAATAAATTGTGCGCGCTTTATTTATTTTATAAACGAGAGAATAAATTAAAAGGACGATAGAA
>JACDED010000138.1:4089-10412 GCA_013816615.1 Bacteroidota bacterium | reverse complement strand
AATACTTGAGTAAAAAGCAGGGGTTTATCCTGCGAATAAGCAATTAAACTATTTAAAAAATCGATCAGTTAATTTTTTTTTGATTATTTAAATATGACTTATAAAATGCCTCGTACATTAAATTACCAAGCAAAATATATCCTTTTGGAGAAAAATGTATCCTGTCTCTACCGGCAAGGCCAACTTTTTGCCATTTCATCATAGATTTATAACCACCCATTAAAGAAAAAAGATCCCATACTGCGATATTATGTTTTTCCATTAGTTCAAACATCGCGTCACGCGCAATTGCGGTTCTTTTATTAGATGTTTTCCTCCTTATAAAATTATCTGTTGTAGTGGTTAAAATAATTGCAGCATTTGGATTTGCTTTTTTAATTACAGTAATAAGACTATCGTAATTCTCAATATATTCTTCTTTTTCAAAATCTTTCGCCTGCGTATCATTCACCCCTAATGAAATAATAACAAGATCGGCCTTTAAACTTGTAAATTGAGAAGAAAGATCAGTGCACTTTAAGAATGAGCCGCTGGCCGCACCATTAGCGCCAAGCCCGGCAAAATAAAAACCGGCCTGCAGATCATTGTCAAGGCTAAATCCAAATAAAACAAAATCTTTATGAACAGTATCTTTTCTTAGCAATTTAAAATTTACCGAATCAATAGGCAATTCAAAATTAAAAAGTGTATAACCAAATTCTTTAAAATCGGTTCTTATAGGATTGAAATTGTGCAGGCTATCTAAACTGAATTCAAATCCTTCAGTAAAATTATGATATACTTTAATTGAGCTAAAGCTTCTGCAAATTGCTTTTTTTGTTAAAGCAACACCAAAATTAGTAACACTGTCTTTTGTAGAAATACTTAATGCATTCATTCCCAATGGCACAAAAAAATCTTTTCCAATTGCGCGGAAACGTTTCCAGTTACCATTTGAAAATGTTGTGGCAAATGCCTGTCCGTTGGTTTTAGCGATCTTATATGGAAAAACAAAATAACCGCCACCTACTGTTTTAAATTCGTTTTGAAGATTATTTACAAAAGTACTGCTCCATGTCCCTGCCTGCACATGCGATCCGCCAAAATGTGCTACGCCTACCCTGCTTACTTTTTTTAATTTAAGATCATCTAATTTCTTATAGAGGTTTAAAAAACTGGTACTGTCTTTAGAGAAATACAAATGGTTGTATTCCATTTTCATGAAAGTATAAGTGGGTACGGCATCCTGCGCCCTGAAAAAATTTAGAAGGCCAAAACAAAAAATGATCAGCAATTTACTTTTAAAATTATTTAGAGAACTCAATTGCATTATTTATTTGTTTTTAAGTAAGCGTTGTATTCATTAATTAGCGCTGAATACAACAATGTTGCTATTTTACGTGCACCTTGCGGACTAAAATGAATATAATCTGTTGCTGCTAATTTTTGATCTACCCAACTGGCCATACTATTTTTTCCGCCCATACAATCATACATGTCAAAAAACGCGCAGCCGCTTTCTAATACAACTTTTTTAATTTCATTACGTGTAGATTCTAAATATGGATACGTTTCGTAAGCAGTTCCGTTCTTAATGCTCATATCTGCCGGCCCGATAAATAAGATGCTTGCATTTGGCGCAGCTTTTTTTACAATATTGATCTGTGAGCGTAAATAGCTAGCGTAATTGATAGCTGTTTTTTCATCTTTAATAGATGGCGTTGCATTACCACCAAATTGAAGAATGATTAGTTTAACATTTAAATAATCGTAAAATTGTTTTAGTTGCCCGTTATTTATCTGGTGAAAAAAAGTTCCACTACTACCTCTTAAACCAATATTATCAACTAATACGCCTGTTTCACTTTCTAAAGAAATGGCATAAAAATCAGGGCTATCTTTACCTGTAAATTTTAATTGGTGCGTATTTGAACCATTGCCTACATTATATTCCTTTATTCTAAATGATCCGCCTTCTTCCAAACTATCTGCGCCGATCAATGCAGGACCATCATAAAATTCGCACCATGTTTTTGTTTGTGCGCCACCATAAAATAATTTTAATTTTTTGTAAGCTAAAGCATTTGCGCCGCCTGACTTTGTTGTTGTAATCGAAATGCTTGAGCTGATTACTGCACTTGAATCTGTTAATTTTTTATAGCCGCTAAAACGATTGATACTTGCTAAAACCCCAAAGTTGCTATGAGGTACGCGTTTATCTTTACTTGTAAACACATTGTATCTATCCCACCCCGGGCCGTTTGAAATTTTATTTATAACACTTGGCGCAATTGGCATTAAAGATATAAGACCGGGGCCATGACCACCAAATTGCCCTTGTAACTTTAAACGTAAATAATCCGTTATCCTATCGCCTTCTATCTGGCTATCGCCATAATGCAAAACACGAATAGCTTTTGGATCAGTTTTCAATTGAGTTAAAGCATCAAAGAAATTTTTAAGAGCCGCCTTATTTGTTGTTTGAATATTTGTGTTTAAAACTACAGCGGAAGTATCTTTGATTTTTATAACCTCAGAAGTATCGTTAATTGCAAAGGTTGTATCGATTTTATCTACCGCATCCAATATTTTAGAAATATCTTTTTTTTCTGTTTTTTCTCCAAATAATGAAGCAAGCTCAGGAAATTCTAATTTTAAATTTGAACCAACAGAAATTCCATCCTTTGGAAAAGAAAAACTTAAAAGCCCAAGGGCAAGGAAAACGAGAAGCGCAAAGACCAAACTTTGCAACGGTTTATGCATGTCCTAAATATACCAAAGGCTTAAAAACTATAATTAAATTTTAAGAAAGAGTTGTTCACAAACGATTTTGAATAATTATTGGATCAAAAAACTACCTTTGCACTATCAGTTCAATCAAAAATAAACACCTTGTAGTTATTGCCGGCCCAACCGCAGTGGGCAAAACAGCGCTTTCTATTGAATTAGCAAAGCATTATAACTCTGTAATTTTGTCCGCCGATTCCCGTCAATTTTATAAGGAAATGAGTATTGGCACTGCGAAACCAAGCCCTGGGCAGCTAAAAACTGTTAAACATTATTTCATTAACACAAAAAGTATAGCTGAACTATACGGTGCGGGCCACTTTGAAAAAGATGCTATTGAAACGCTTAATGATCTTTTTATAGAACATGATATTGTTTTTTTGGTGGGAGGATCCGGACTTTATATTGATGCCGTATTAAATGGTGTTGACGATTTTATTGAAGTGCCCATTGAAATAAGAGAAGAATTAAATATTAAATTTAAAGAGAACGGTTTAGAATGGCTACAAAATGAAGTAAAGAAATTTGATGAAACTTATTTCAATTCTGTAGACACTCACAACCCTCAACGTCTTGTAAGAGCACTTGAAGTTTGCCTTTTTACCGGTAAACCTTACTCTTCGTTCTTAAACCAACCAAAAACCGAACGGGATTTTACAGCCATAAAAATTTTAATAAACACCGATCGCGAAAAACTTTACGCACAAATTAATCAACGCGTTGATGAAATGATGACTAACGGTTTATTGGAAGAAGTAAAAGATCTACAAGATCAAAAACATTTAAACGCACTTAAAACGGTTGGCTATAAAGAACTTTATGCTTACCTCGATGCCAGTTACAATTTAGAAACAGCAGTAGTAAAAATCAAACAACATACACGCAATTACGCAAAACGACAATTAACCTGGTTTAAGAACCAGGATGAGTTTGAAGAATTTGAACCTACCGATCTTGAAAAGGTAAAAGCATATATTGATATAATTATTGATATTAGTTAACTTTATTTTGCAGAAAAAAAGGCTCAAAAACGTCTTTATCGCTTATCTTATATTTTGCATCCTGCGATTGTTCATATAAATAAACGCCATCTGAATTAAATGTACTTCCACCGACTTTTATTAAATATTTAATTCTTGGTGACCCTTTCGTGTATTTTTTGGTTTTATTCCAGCTGTCTGCAAAAAATTTCTTTTGCGAATCATTTAGCATAATTGATCTTACGGTTAAACTATCAATTCGGATCACTTCAATATTATCTATATTATTGAAGTCTAAAAATATTTTTATTGGTTTGGCAGTATTTATACAAATATCAAAAGGCCGATCGATATTTTCAAACTTAACCTTGCAATTTTTTAAATTTTCCCAGGAAACGTAGGTCTTCCGCGTTTTAAAGAAAACGTTTGCAATAGTATTTTGTTTTTTTAATTTGTAATAATAATACCTTGGACCAACCAATCCTATTCCTGAATATAATTTGATCTTATAGTTATCTATGTTCCATTCCTTTTGTTTGCTGGTTTTATCCAACAAAAAGCAACCTGTAAATATTAACGGAAGTGATATCAGGAAAAATTTATTTATGCATTTATATGTTGACATTTGCAAATTCATTTATTTCTTTCTTGAATTAAATCCAACTATCAATGATATTCTCCAACCTGTTTGAAATTTCTTTTCTGTTAAGGATCCGTCTTCGTTCATTACACTTTCTTTACTACCAACTGAAGGAACAAAAGCAAGGTTGACAGGAAAATTTACATTACCCTTTTTAAAACTTGTACCTGCTGCTAATACTAAACCAACAGAACCTTTACGGTGTCCTAAATAATCAGGGATAACTGAAAAATTTGGTCCAACAGCAAATTCATAACTTCTTTTTGTACCACCTCTTAAACCAATTAATAAGTTAGCGCTTGGAATGAACATACCTTGCTCTACACCACCAATTAATGGAATGAATTCAATGATACCCGACATGCCATTTTCTACAGTAAATAATCTGCCTTCAAATTGCCATCCAAATTGACTGATAAGATTTTGTTTTCCTTCTCTTGCTAAATAATCTGCCGATGTACCTGCGGCGATATAAGTGAAACCAATACGAGGTCCACTAAATGTTTTACGTCTTTTTTTTGCAAAGTCTGATGTATCAGGATCAAATGTATTATCTGCGGGAGAATTTTTTACAACAGGCTCTGTTGATTGAACATAAACTGGCTCATTATTTTGAGTTATGCTAGTTTTTGGTGTGCTATTAAAAACATCTTTAGTACCATTTTCGTACTTAATAGAAAAAATTTCAGACTTATAAATTACACGAGTTGGACCGCTAAGATTATCAAATCTTTTAAATTTAACTTCCGTTTCAGTTATTTCAGTAACCTTTGCATTTAATTCATCACCATTCTTTAAAATGATCTTATCCTGAGCATTAATTGTTGTACAAAAGATAAATGATAAACATAATATTGCTAATCCTTTATTTAAGCTGTTTGTTTTGTTATTTTGCGTTTTCATATTTTCTTTTTTTTAAATGATTAATTTGTTATACCAAAATTAGCTCCATTCAAAACCCCAATGAAACTGGCTAACGCCAGGTCTTTTAAAAAAAAATCAATAAACGTTGATTTACTTTAACGGGATGATTTAAGAATGCAAAATCTGC
This sequence comes from Bacteroidota bacterium, assembly GCA_013816615.1. Taxonomy (GTDB): domain Bacteria; phylum Bacteroidota; class Bacteroidia; order B-17B0; family Aurantibacillaceae; genus Aurantibacillus. The sequence goes on along the minus strand of JACDED010000138.1, from coordinate 4,975 downwards.
TTAAATTGCCGGTACGGGTGCATTACTTGCATTTTTTGCAACTTATTAATACTTTTAGAGCTATACTTTGCAAAACAAAACTGCTATAATGTTGCACTTTTTTATCATAAAATGTTTTTACCTTTCATTCTTAAGCCTCTTAAACCCTCATTATGCCTAGGTTTTTTGCCTTTATAGACGATTACAAGCAATTAGAGAAACCGGTAATGAATGTTATTATTTCGGAGTTCTTTATCCAGATGGTAAATGCCACTTTTATGAACATTTTACCGCTTTATATGACCCGCAAAGGCTTTACTGATGAGGAGATTGCCTTATTTATTACTTTTAGATTCCTGGGCGTTTTTATTTTAGCCTTGCCTTTAGGTAATATGATCAAAGGCCGAAAATTAATGCCATTATTTTATTTGTCTAATATATGTGTGCCCGTTTTTGGTATCGCCATTGTATTATCTATTGCCTTTCATTTAAAGTATTTAACGCTTATTTCTCTTTTATTATGGGGCGCATCATTCACTTTTATGCAAATACCCGTTGCGCCATTTATTTTGCGCAATTCAAAAAAAGAAAATCATACGTCGGGCATTTCATTAAGTTACAGCACCTGGAGTTTTGGTGGCATTTTAAGTGGGATACTTATTGCCGTTTTAGATAAAATAAATCCAACATTTTTTGATGAACAATTTATTCTTCTTTTATTTTCGATACTTGGTCTGGGCGGATTGTTTTTTCTATTTCGTATAAAAGGTTTTAAGGAAATAGAGTCTGAACATTTTGAAAAACCTGAATCTAAAAAAAATAAAGCAAAGCCAACAGACTGGTTCCTTATTTTTAAAGCATTGATACCAACACTTATTATCGCCACCGGTGCCGGCTTAACCATTCC
>JACDED010000138.1:0-4079 GCA_013816615.1 Bacteroidota bacterium | reverse complement strand
TTTATAAGCCTGTTTTTTGATAAGGTCCACCATGTAGATAAAGGTGGCTTTTCGGCCTTAAGTGCGGTTGCAGCTGTGTTAGTTGCTTATGGCGCGATGTTGGTACCGAAAATTAAAAGAGATATTGGTTATAAAGTAGCCATACCAACCACACAATCATTAGCCGTAATTTCATTAGTAGCATTAGCAACCACTCAATTCTATAGTCAATATTCGGTTGCGGTTATAATTGCCGCCATTTGTTATCTATTACGTCAACCTTTAATGAACATGGCCGGACCAATGACCACTGAAATAGTATTAAATTATGTTGGCAAACATAATCGCGAGATCACAAGTGCTCTTACAGCTGCCATTTGGAGCGGTAGTTGGGTGTTAAGTGGTTTTATGGTGAAGATATTATTATCTCATGGTTTTCAATTTGTAAATATATTTTTAATTACCTCGTTGTTGTATGGCTTTGGTGTAGTTCTGTATTATTTACTTATCTTAGATTATAATAAACGTGAAGAAAAAGGATTAATTGAGAACTAATATTAAATATCTATTCCTTTGCTATTTTATAATCCCCGCCTTTTTTGCGCAAACAAAACAATTGGCTGTAAGCAAAGGTAATTGCCAGCTTTATAAAGGAAATATATATTCATTTGGTATATTGGATCAAAAGAAAAATTCTGTTTGTATGATCTACAAATTAAATTTTCAATTAAAAGTGATGGATAGTTTAAGTGTTGATCTTGGAAAAATACCAACTGATAATTTTCTTCAGTTATTTTCAGATACACTTCATGACCTGTTAAATGTTTACGTTCAAAGAAAAGATAAAAAACAAATTACGATCATTCGTTTAAATAAAATATTTGAAAAGATAGCGGCCATTGAAAATGTAGATGTAGCAAGGCTCAACAGCATTTCTACATTTGAAAGCGAATTGTTTTATTTTAAAAATAATGTTTACACGATCAAAAGCCAATCAGATACATCAGGCAAACAATTTTATTTAAATAAATATGTTCTAAGATCAGACTTAAAAAATTTTGATTACGAACCCAAATGGCAATTTCCTTTTGAAAGAAAGAACATTAACTCAGCGCATATTTTTTACGCCGATACCAATTGTGTTTTATTATATGTAAATGTTATTGGCAATAGCCGTTTCGGACAATGGATCCTGAAAGTAAATGCAAAAACAGGAAAATTAATTCGTGGTACAAAATTAAATGATAAAGGCGAAACAACGTCTTATCAATTTGGTGCTTTTTTGATGGATACAACTCAAAGAACAATTACTTTTTTAGGGCAGCGTTTTACGCACACACAATTTGATCAAAAGGCAAATAAGTTAGCAATTACCAATACACCCCTTGTTTCTGTTTATTTAATAGAAATAGATTCTGCCGGCGAAGTGCTTTCCAAACAGGATTTTAGAATTCCAGTAAATGAACCAAAAACAACTTCCAAAAAAGTAATTTCTAATTATCTTTTCAGGGTTAATTCATTAACAAAAAATAAAGAAGGTGCCTTTACTTTTGAAAGTGATATTTACAAAAATACCGACAATACACTTTGCTATTTATATGCAAACACAACTGCCTATAAACTAATACCTGAAGAAGAAACTTTGATCTTAGAAAAAAATACTGTTGGCTCAAATCAAATGATAGAAAAATATTATTTTACAACTGATAAAATGGATATGAATGGAAAGATCAGTATTGATAGCCTTTCGCAATTTGAAACGTTTTTTTACAAGACCTCTAACTTTGTTGTAAAAAAACAATTTGTAAATACAGATAGCGGTCAACGATGGCTGCTTACACGCTCTGATCTTAAAAAGAAAAGTATTAATTACTCAACTTTGGGTCCTGTAAACAAGCTTTACCAATTAACCACAATTGATGATGTTTTAAAAGCGAAAGATCCGGCTATTTATGTATTACCAAATTCGCAGGCTATTATTTCTTCACAGGAAGAAGAAAGTAAATTTCAAATGAAATTAATTATTTGGTAAAATGGCTTTTAAAACCTTCAAAACTTTTTAACTTTGCAACATGATACAACGTAAACAAACACTTTTTTTAATTGAGCTTATTTTTTTAGGCCTGGCATTACTTTTCGTACCTTGCCAAAATATACTTACTCAAACCGGAGCAACGCATGTATACTTAATGCCTTTGGTCGATTTTCAATCTACGGCGGGCCATTTATTTGCTGTGATATTAAATTTCATAGGGCTGATACTGGCAACTATTACCATTTTTATATACAAGAAAAGAACGTTGCAGGTTAAATTATGCTATGCATTAATAGCTATCTGGCTGGTGTTACCTGCCATGATGTTATTTTGTCCATTTGTAGTTAAAACAGAAGCTATATTGGAAGTTAAAACAAATTATTTTGTAGTAGCTATTGCTTTATTCTCAATAATAGCAGGGTATTTAGCGGCCCGCTTCATTAAAAAAGATATTGATCTTTTAAAAAGTGCTGATAGGATCCGCTAATAATAGAACGCGGAACCGCTGATAAATATGACCTTCACAGATCTTTATGAGTTAAAAAAACATTTAAACTCTGCTTAATCTGTGTGATCAGCGTCCATTGAAACCCCTATTTCTACCTAAAAAACTACCTAAAATTTGGTTTTTAAGCATAAACTGCTATTTTAGTGGTCTATTTTAAAACATTCTTTAATATTTGTCCTGTTTTGCTTGTGGAAACCTGTGTTCTCACATAACGATCCTATGCATAAACGCACCGATTCTATCAAACATTATAAAGTAGTAAGCAAGGCAGAATTGGTTGGATTAATTGATTCGGTTTTTGAATTAAAGCATGTTACCTCAAAAGATCTGGATCTGATGAGTTATTATGCCTCATTATTAAACAGTACAAAAAGTGATTCTGTTAAGATCTTAAAATTTCGTTCCAGCAACATTATGACTCGTGCTCGTTTAGCTCATCTTGTTGATTCTGTTCTGGAATTAAAAAATGTAAATCAAAAAGATATTGATCTTCTTAATTATTATACCAGCTTATTGAATAGTAATAATTCGGATGCTGTCAAGATCTCAGAATTTAATTTAAATGAATTAACCTTTTATTCTGAAGAAGATGAAAAACTATTATTTCCCTTGACTCCTAGCGATAGTTTACCTCTTTCATTTAATCTTGTTTTAGAAAATGATCTTTTAAGTTATTATGTTTCGCCATTTAAAGGGGTTGTCACATCTAATTATGGCTGGCGCGATAAGCGTATGCATAACGGCATTGATATTGACCTTAACAAAGGAGACAAAGTAGCTGCCGCTTTTGATGGTAAAGTTCGCTTTGCAAAAAAACAAGGTGGTTTTGGTAACGTGGTTATTTTAATGCACCCTAACGGGTTGGAGACTGTATACGCTCACCTTTCAAAATTAAAAGTAAAAGCCGGTGATATTGTATTAAGCGGCCAAACAGTTGGTCTTGGTGGTAATACTGGACACAGTAGCGGTTCGCACTTGCATTTGGAAATACGATACAAAGGCCATGCCTTAAATCCTGCAACTATTATTTCATTCAATGATCATAAATTGTATCATCACACTATTACTGTTAAATCACACAAACAAAAACTGGCGGCTTTTCCAACAAACAGTAATCTTCACAAAGTTAACCGTGGCGAAAGCTGGAATTACATTGCCTCACAATATGGCATTTCTACAAAAAAATTAATGACCCTTAATGGCGTTAGCAAGCGTTATTACTTAAAAGTTGGTCAGCAATTAAGAGTTAACTAAACCCTAAAAAAAGCTAATATGATTTTAATAGTTATGCAAATGCATTACTTTTAAATATGCTTAAATCCCTGCATAAATTAATTTTAGTTGTTTTAGTTGTTTGTGATCTTGATTGCTTTTCACAAAAAACACTCGAAATTTATTTTACTCGTTTTGGTAAGCTCAAAAAATTTGAAGTATACAACGGCGATGTTTTATACTAATTAGTGTTCTAAATTATACAATAAGTGATTGCGATTAGTTAATGATGTTAAATATGCTTTATTTTTATTTAAACGTTTAATTCCTATAACTGCGCTATCC
>JACDED010000137.1 GCA_013816615.1 Bacteroidota bacterium | reverse complement strand
TTAAATGATTATATAAACTCAAAGGTTTAGGACTAAAACGACAAAATACTGTCTATGATTTTAAAATTTTTGTCGCGAAACAAAATCAAAAAAAACTTATCGGAGTTTTGCAGCGCTCTCATTCTATGTGTCAAAAAAATGTTTCAGCTGCGCTTGATTACCTGGTTCAAAATAATTTGAGTAAAACACTTGTTGTTTTTGGTTTTTCGAAGGGCGCCGGATTGGGTTTTGAAATTATCAATCAAAGAAAGGATGTTGTTGCCTTTATTGAATTTTATGGCGATGTGCCAGGCGCAGATAGTAAAGATAACGAAATAAGAAAGGCAACAGAAAATTTGCCTCCCTTACTTATTATTCATGGAGAAAAAGATAAGGTAGTGGCTGTTAAAAAAGCAAATAAGATCTATTCTATAATGAGCAACAACGGTAATACTGTTGAGAAATTAATTATTCCTAAGGTCGGTCACGCATTTCCACTATCAAAAGATATTAATGATCTTAATGCAACTGAAACTTGTAAAATAGAGATAGAAATATTTTTAAAAAAACATTTATAATGTAGTAACATTTATTCAGCTGAAATATAAATATCAAATCGTGCGCCAATGCCTAATTCTCCCGTAGCAGTAATAATACCTTTATGATTTTCTACAATTCGTTTACAAATAGCAAGTCCAATACCTGTTCCATGATAGGCTTGTGCACTATTTAAACGCTGAAAAACTTCAAAGATCCTTTCGTTATATTGAGGGTCAAAGCCAATGCCATTGTCTGTGTAAGTAATATGACAATATTCGTTTTTTTGCGTCAAATACTTATTGTTTAATTTACTTCCTTTGGAAATTTTACTTTTTATTTTAATAACCGGCGCAATATCATATTTAGCAAATTTTAAGGAATTGCCAACAAGATTCTGTATAAGCTGGCGAAACTGAAAAGGTATAACTTTAATGGTATCGAGATTGACCTCTATGGTTGCTTTCTTTTTATGTATAGAGTCTTCAAGGTCTTTTGTAACTTCTTGTGCCAATAAGTTAAGATCTGTAAGCTCAAAAACAACATCACCACCTTTGGTACGGGAATATGTCAGGAGGTCTTCTATCAGATTTTGCATCCGCGCTGCGGTTACCATCATTCTTTCAAAATAGCCCTTACCAGTATCGGATAGATTTTCTTTTTCTTCAGTAAGAAGAATGGTTGCAAAGTTCTGGATCTTTCTTAATGGCTCCTGTAGATCATGGCTCGAAATATAGGTAAAGGAAGTAAGGTCCTGGTTAGCTACACTTAATTCTGCAGCCCTTTTTTCTTTTTCATTATTTTGAAAGGCAAGCTCTGTATTTGCTACAATTAATTCTGCCGCCCTGTTCTCTTTTTCGTTATTTTGAAAAGCGAGCTCCGTATTTGCTACAATTAATTCTGCTGCCCTTTTTTCTTTTTCGTTATTTTGAAAAGCGAGTTCTGTATTGGCTACGATCAATTCGGCAGCTCTTTTTTCTTTCTCTTTATTCTGAAAGATCAGTTCTTTATTAGCAATAACTAATTCTGCAGCCCTGTTTTCTTTTTCATTGTTCTGGAATGCGAGTTCTGTATTTGCTACACTTAATTCTGCTGCTCTTTTTTCTTTTTCATTGTTCTGAAAGGCAAGTTCTGTATTTGCTACACTTAATTCGGCAGCCCTGTTTTCTTTTTCATTGTTCTGAAAAGCAAGTTCTGTATTTGCTACGATCAATTCGGCAGCTCTTTTTTCTTTCTCTTTATTTTGAAAGATCAGTTCTTTATTGGCAATAACCAGTTCTGCCGCTCTTTTTTCCTTTTCATTATTTTGGAAGGCCAGTTCAGTATTTGCTACACTTAATTCGGCAGCTCTTTTTTCTTTCTCTTTATTTTGAAAGATCAGTTCTTTATTGGCAATAACTAGTTCTGCTGCTCGTTTTTCTTTTTCTTTCTTTTTAAAATCAAGCTTTTTATTGGCTCTTTTAAGCTCAATGTTTTTTTGTTCGAACTGTTTTGTTCTGTCTTTTACCGCTTTTTCAAGACTTTTTTTATCAGCCTTATGAAAACGCAACACCTTAGCCAATAATTCTTTCTGTTTATTTAACGCAATTCCAAAATCGATTAGCGTTTCCATTTCTGACTGTTGTAAATCAGTTTCTTTCTTTATTCTTTTTTTTGGTAAAGATTTTATTTTAACCTTTTTATTTGTTGCAACTTGTTTTACTTTCATTTTTGTTATTTTCATGCAACAGGTGATGTATTAAAAAGCAGGTATGCTAAGTATAAATTTACTTCGCGGGGGGCGAACAAATTTATTTTCTGTGATCATTGTCAATATTTTTAACAACGTTTTTTCAAGATCAGCCATTCCACCTTTCCTGATATAATAATGCGCTCCGTTTTTATAAAGAACATTGGCAACGTCTTCATGCAGTGAAGTAGAATAAATAATTACAGGAAGGTGTTTTAAAAGATCATGTTTTTTTATTTCTTCTAAACATTCCGATCCGTTTTTTCGTGGCATATTGAGGTCAAGAAAAAGAACATCCGGTAATTGAGTGGCATTTTTTGAAAGATGATCCATTAGCATAGCACCATCTTCAACAGTTATTAGTTCTGATGGAATTGGTAATACTTTTAATGCTTTGTCGAAGAAAAAACGGTCATCCATGTCATCATCGGCAAGCAATAAGTTTAGTTTTTGATTCGGAATAATAAAGGGTTTAAAAATACTGTAAGAAAGGTAAACTAATTAACCGGATAAAAAGGTAAATAAGGCAATTATATGTATAACCAATACTAACAATTCCCCAAATTGAGGCGTAATTAATTGGTGTTAGCCCGTATTAAACGAACAAACAAAATTATTTTCTTTACATTTTCTTTAGAAATATCTTCTTTTTTAAAGGCTGGCATATCTCCCAAACCATTCCTTATTTGAAAATGAATGGCAAAGTCCGGCAATTTTTTATCATTTAATGCAGGACCTTTTCCTTTTTCGCCACCGGGATGGCATTTATTACAATGGTTCATAAATAACCTCATTCCTTCAAACTCACCTTTGGTAAAATAAATTCTTCCAGTTGCGCTTGAATCATCACGTTTAATAGTGGCAATTTCTTCGTTGCTTATTATGTCTTCTTCATTTTCTGTAAAGTTTTCTTTATTGTTGCAGCTTAATAAAATTGCAAGTACAAAACAGAAAATATAAATTGGTTTTATCTTTTTCATTTTATTCCGTTTTAATAATTCCGTCTTCTTTCATTTTTTTTACAATAACTTTTGCAAATGTTCTTGAAAATGAGCTTAGGTTATCATAACTGTAGGTTTTTGATTGTGCCGACCATATAAGTGTTTCTGTTTTACTATCATATAAATTGCTTTCAAGATAATACACATCATCTTTTACATAATAACCCGGGCTATAGGCGGATGGTGACCAATATGAATAATAACCGTAAAAATTATCGTAGTACCCATAACGAGCCATTGGTGCATAAGCAGTTGAACCTCTTACATAACGCGATTCTGTTTTTTTCTTTAGTAGTGAAATGGTAAGAATAGCCTGGTGACTTTTCTTTTTTATTTTATCCATCACTAATTCTTTTGGAATACTGTCTTTTAAAAGAGATGGTGGAAACTCATCTACGCTTTTAAAGCTAATGATGTTTTGTTTACTTAAGGCTTCTGAAATATTACTTTCGAGTGTGGATTTAGCTACAATATTACCTGTTAAAGCGGCAATAAATATACTTTGAATTTCTCCAGCTGGCTGTTTGGGATTTTTCCATGATCCGGTAATTTTTGTGGTTGGTGTACATGAAATAATTACAGCTAGGGTTACAAATAATAAAGCTATTTTTTTCATTTAATTACTTTATTATTAAGCTGTAAATATTATGCCAACCCCTTAACGCTGCGTCGTATCTATTATAACGCTTGAATCTGCTGCGTGTTTCTTCTCTCCAATATTCAATTCTTCAGATTCGTGAACGGGGGTTTGTTTATCGGTTTCGCCAATTGAACAGCTAATGCAAAAAACGAATACGGGTAATAAAAATAGGATCTTTTTCATAGTTATTTAGTTTAATAAACCAAAACCCCCGAATTAACGAGGGCTTGGTTTATATCTTCTGTTTATTCTTACCCGGTATGACGCGGGGTCAGTTTTTAGATTAATTCGTTAGAATCTATCTTAACAAATGATGTATTAAATACTATACTGAAATTTTTATGCCAGCTGTTTTTTAACAAAAAATTAAAATAAAAGTGAAATTTGTTTCCCGTTTTAAAATGAGTGAGGAATCTTTTTGCCCAAACAACACTTTCTCAGTTTTTAATGTATTGATCTGTGAATTTTCCGGTGCCATTAACTTCAGTCAATACATTATTTTGATAAATAAATTTCCGGCCATTAAAAACCGAGTCGTAATATTTAGTCGCCAAAATAACGTTGATCTTTGCACTTGCCCTGATCTTTTTTAATACAATTTGCACTTCCGGGTGATCAACAGGATAAATTGCAATTCCTAAAATGCGTTTGTCTTTAATTTCTATTACATTGTTTTTAAATGGCATATTGATTGGGTTTACATTAACAGAACTTTGTGCAGAATTAATGCTATGCACTTTTTCAATATTGATCGGTTCATTTGTATCGTTAAACAATGAAATTAAAATAGTGTTACCTGTATCTACATCTGCAATACTAAAGCGGGGCTCTGATGGCGTTTTAAAACCTTTGTTATATAAATACAATGTATCGTCTTTTACTTCACAAGAACCTTCGTAAGTAGTGTTTTTTATTTCAGGACACCATTCTTTATCTGGAGTTAAAATATAATTAAAGGTATTGTCTTCATTTATTTGTAAGTAACCTTCTTTACAAATTGCTGCAAGATTATCACCTTCTTTATTAACCGGGTAAAATTCTCCTTTGTATTTATTTGTGATCGGACCCTTTTTTGGAATTTGGCCTATTACCGGATTATGGATGATACAAATAAATTTATAATATAATGTGTAGCCATATTCGTTTTCGGAAATAAGAAGATCGTATTCAACTTCAGCATTCCTTAATGTGTCCACTTGATCATCTCCTCCAAAAGGACCGAAGGTATCGTTAAGCGAATTCCTTTTTTTATAAGGGATCTGGCCATGACCAATATTTAAAGGAAAGCCATTTCTCTTTATTATAATGATCTCTTTTAAATGTTCTATTACTATAGAATTGTTCGATTCAAGTAATGCTATGGAGTTTTCATTTGGAAGCGTTATTTTATCTATTGGGTAGCCTGTTTTATTATTTATTTTCAGGGTAAGTCCCTGGCTTTTTAGGAAACCGTAAGCTCCGAAAATAAAGAGTAATAAAAATATGTTTCTCATAAATTTATATTTAGCCCTAAATTATCTTTTTGTAATTGGGAATTTTAAGGTCTTTTATAACTGGCATACTAAATGGTTTTATATATTACTTCCATTGAAATTATCAATTTGCATTGAGAAATTCTGTTTCAAAATTATTCATTTAAAAGATCTTTACGATTTAATAGCCCAACGTAATTTTGCAGATTTTGCTCTTGGATTTGTATTACATTCTTCGGCCGATGCACGAATAGGGTCGGGGGCTACTTCACTATAAAATCCTTCACGAAATAAATGCTGAAATGATTTTTTTACACGACGGTCTTCACCCGAGTGAAATGAAAGTATGGCTACTTTTCCACCGGGTTTTAACGCAAAAGGTAATTTTTCAAGGAATTGTTCTAATACACCAAACTCGTTATTTACTTCAATACGTAAAGCCTGGAAACAACGCTGACAACATTTTTTAATATCATCTTTATTTAAATGATTAGGTACAGCCTCTGTAATAAGGTCTTTTAAAACAGATGTTGTTTCAACGATCATTCCTTTTGAGATACTTGTTACAATTAAGTTTGCAATATCTTCTGAATAGGGTTCATCCGAATTCTCTATTAATAGTTCTTCTAATCTGTCCTGCGAAATAGTTTTTAAAAGCATAGCCGCAGATTTTCCGCTCTTAGGATTAAGCCTCAGGTCCAATGGCCCGTCTACTTTAAAAGAAAAGCCTCTATCGGGATTATCTATTTGCATGGATGAAACGCCAAGATCGGCCAATACAAAATCAAGCAGACCCGATTCGTAAACTACCAGATCGATTCCCGCAAAATTCATTTTTTTAATGGTTAAAAATTCTTCACCGTAACCCAAAGCCGCTAAACGTTCTTTGGTACGTGGCAGTTCAAACGGATCAACGTCGGTTGCATAAAGCATACCTTTGTTTTGTAAACATTTAAGAATTTCTAAACTGTGTCCGCCATAGCCAAGTGTAGCATCCATACCAATTTGGCCCGGTTTAATGTCAAGAATGGAAAGTATTTCGTTAACGCAAATAGAACGGTGCATACCGGCAGGTGTTTTACCCTGCTCAATTATTTTCGCAACATCTTCGGCATATTGTTCCGGATTTTGCTCTTTATATTTTTCTTTAAAAGCTTTTGGGTGAGTACCCTTGTAACGTATGCGGCGTTCAGGTTTTGGCTTATCGTCTTCCATTTTATAACCTTTTGCGTTTTGTTTTAAATTAGATTCTGCGCAAGCAGGTTTTTAAAGGTACGAAATGATTTTTGGATACTAGTTTATTACTTTAAGCACTACATTTCCTGTTTTTTGGCCGGTATCGGCATATTTAGTGGCATCTAAAAATTGATCGAAAGGATATGTTTTATCAATAACTGCTTTGTATTTGCCTTCTTCAATAAGTTTTTTAAAAAAAATAATGTCTTCTTTGGTATCTTTTGGAATTGGAAAAATAACTTTTTTGCCGCCAAGTAATGGTGTAAGCAAAGCCATCCAAATATTTTGAGAATTAGGGCCAAGCTCGGTGGAAAAATAAATTCCTTTTGGTTTTAACAAGTGTTTGCATTTAAAAAATGTGCTTTTACCAACAGCATCAAAAATATAATCAAACGAACCTTTAATTTTTGTAAAATCTTCTTTGGTGTGATCTATAACTATATCAGCTCCTAACGATTTTACAAGATCCATGTTCTTAGTATTACTTGTTGCCGTAATTTCTGCGCCAAAATATTTTGCGAGCTGAACACCTGCTGAACCTATTGATCCTGTGGCACCGTTAATTAATATTTTATCACCTTTTTTTAAATTTACTTTTTTTAAGTAGGTCAAAGCCAACCACGGCCCTTCGCAGGAAGCCGCTGCTTCTTCATAACTAACGTTTTCGGGCATGGCAGTAATAGAGCCTTCTTCATTTACGCAAATGTATTCGGCATGTGCTCCAAACTTCATGCATTTTAAGCCAAACGCTTTATCGCCAACTTTAAATGTTTTAACATCGTTGCCTATAGCTTCTATTTCGCCGGCTAATTCTGTCCCAAGAATATGATTTTTTGGTTTAAATAAACCGCCAACAATTCTAACAGCAAAATATTCTGCTTTTCTAAAACCGCAATCGGTACGGTTAACAGTTGTTGCATGAATTTTTATAAGTACTTCATTAGCTTTTGGAATTGGCTTATCTACGTCTTTTAGATATAGAACTTCCGGCGGACCATACTTTGTATAAACAACTGCTTTCATATGAGTATGAATTTACGGTAATTGTAAAAGGCAAAACAAAAAATCCTTTCATAAAGGAATTAACCGTGATAAGTGGAAATATAAATAAGCAAACGGCGCTTAAATATTTCCCTGTTTTTTTTGCCAGTTATTTGCGAAAATTAAAAGGCCTCTTATTTAAAAATTCTTTTTCAAAACTTTAATCTTAAAAAAATAATAAAAGTGGATTTGGTCACACATACCAATTTTATATATTTAAATTGACTGTTTTAGGTATTTTAAAAAAGCAGGGGCTTCAGATCTTTTATTCTTTAATGATTTTTACACTTTTTATTTTATTATTTGCGGTGTAAACATGTAAAAAATATACTCCGGCTTTTAATTCTTCAATGTTAAGTTTATTACCATATAACGGACCATACATACAAACTTTACCATTAATATCTAAAACATCAAAGTGTGAGAGTGTTTCATCGCTATCGATCGTAATATTTTTTTGAGTTGGATTTGGAAAAATGGCTATAGTTAGATTTGGAGAATTGTTTTCGTTTATACTTGTAATAAGGGTGCCGCAAGTACCATTTTGCTTAGAGTAATATTGGAGTGTGTAGTCCTCCTGTTGGACGGTTGCGTTGGATACGAATTTAGAGAAGAAAGGACCTCCAACACCTTCAATATAACGCGTTGTATGATCTACATATGCCAACAAAATACAGGATGATGAAGGATCAGGATATTTTTCAGATGTTAAACGGTTACAATTATTGTAATACATTGTATCTTTTGTAGTATGACAATTGGTTTGATTTGAGTGGGTAACAGCGCTGTTTAAGTTTGTAATTACCTGGGTTATAGTATTTGTACTTGAAGAAGGCTGGCATGTTTGACAGGTTGCCGGCGAATAAATGTTTTCCTGGATAGTATAGGTAATACTATTTACGGAAACTAGCTTACTAAGAATAGTGTTTGTTCTATATGCATGGCCGGCGCTGGATGTATGATGACCTTGAATGATATCGCCAATATCGAAATTATAAACCTGGCCATTGGTTAAAAAACTCTGGCTGCTAACAGTCATTTTTATTAATAAAGATACGGCGAGTAAAATTATTTTTGTTTTCATATTTAATAAATTTATATCAAAGTTAATTATTTTAACTGTTATAACCATACCTATCAGTGAGTATATGTTTTGGCTTTATAACTGGTTAAATTTAAACTATAAAGTGTTTAACTATATCTTAGGGCTTCCAGATTCTGTTTATAAAATTTACCACATTTTTATGGCTCATGTTTTCCAAAAAACCTTCGAGTACCTTTCCTTCAAGATTCTTTAACAGGGCTGGGTAGCAGCTTGCGTCTTCTTTATCTTTGTGGTAATATGGGAGGCGTTTTGGATCGGGCTCGCTTGCAAAAAAATAATCGGCGCCAAAACAAATAGCATTTTCTCCACCTAATTTATTAACGCAGTGAAGAACGTGATCATAAAAAACATCAGGATCATCGTTATTTAAAAAGGCACGTAAAAAATTAACGCCAATAATGCCTTTACGTTTAATAATTTCTTTTGCAAGATCATCCGGTAAATTGCGTGGATGATCAAATATAGCACTGAAATTAGAGTGACTGGCAATTATTGGAATATCTAAATTGTGTTTATCTATATGTTCTAATTGTCCGTAAGCCAAAGCATCACTGGTGTGCGAAAGATCGAGCGCAATTTTTTTGCCGCTCATATAGTCGAGTAACTTTTTGCCATCATCTTTTAATCCTGCTTCGGTATAGTTACCACCACCAAAACGGTTCTCGCCATGATGTGTAAAGCTTATATAAATAACCCTTTCTACATTTGAAATGATCTTATCTAATTTCTTAAATCCATTTTCAACAGGTTCATCCTCTTCACAAAAGCCAGAAGCATTTTCAATAGAAACAACCATTCCTGTTTTATCGGAGGCAATTGCTGTATTTAATGAAGCTATATCTTTTACTAAACTAACTTTATCTGAATGCGTTTTTAAAAGCTGTTTAAAGATCTCGCTTTCTTTTAAACCTGTTTCAGAACTTCCTTTTTCAGTACCCGTGTAAATAGCCATTACCTGTAATTTTACATTACCGGCTTTTAGCGCATTAAGGTTACAACCTATTTTAGGAAAGAACGGATCAGCGCCCGGTACATACTCCAGGTAAGAGAGCAGGTCGCAATGCATATCAATGATCGGGAATTTCATATTTTTTGAAAATAAAATTAGACAAGTGATTTTTTAAGCGCATCAATTATGTAGGTTACATTTTGATAGAGAATTGTTTCGTTTACAAGCAACTCTATTTCATTTTCTTCGTTCGGATAGTTGAGGGCAATTTTAAAACTCTCAAACATTTTTGTACAAAACTTTTCGCCTGAAATATTTTTTGGCAATTGTAACATATAAATATTACTTCCTCCGGAGATCTCTGTTATTTTTAATTGAGGCATTTTATTTATCTCAGCAAAAAGTTCAACCGACCTTTTTTTAGCATCTGCAAAACGTGTATCAACGCCATTTAATTTATGTAGCGCCATAGCGGCATTAAACCAGTTTTCGGCCATGTTGCCGCCATGAATTTTAATTAAATGCGGCATTTTATCTATTACAGCTTTATCGCCACACAAAATTGCCCCGGCTCCCGCACCTAAATATTTATATAAAGAAATATAAACTGTATCAAAATTTGCTGTGTAATCTTTTATAGAAACACCAGACCAGGCCGAGGCGATATAAAGCCTTGCTCCATCCAAATGCATTTTAATGTTTTTACTTTTGCAATAAGCACTTATTTTTCTGATCTCTTCAATAGGTACTATACCACCATTTGTTCTACGCACCGGGTTTTCGATAGATATTGCACCAATACCGCTTTCAAAAACTTCTTCCTCTTCCAAATTATCAATTGCTTTTTGCAGTTCCGCAGCAGTAAAATAAGTCCGATCTTTAGCAAGAGGCATTAAACGTTTATTAAAAACAGATTGTGCTGCATCAGCCTCATCACGGTAAACATGGCTTGTATCCTGCACAAAGATCTTTGTTTTTTCTTCGCTTAATACAGAAATTGCCAACTGGTTGGCCATAGTGCCACTGGGCATAAAAATGGCTTTTTCTTTCCCGGTAAGCTCAGCGAATTTTTTTTCTAATTCTTCCACAACACCACCCGAAGCATATTGATCTCTTTTTATGGGATGGCTTATATTTATTTTCTGAAGCTCGTTAATATACTCTAAGGCTTTGAACGAAACACCATCACTATAAAAATTAACCATTGGTGTTGCGGGATCGCCGGTAAAGTTTTCATTTGCCAATACTGAGTTAAATGGGATAAGTGCCGGAAGCATAACTATACCCGAAGTTTTTAAAAAAGATCGTCTGTTAATTGAATCCATTTTTACAAGTTATTAATAGTATAAGTTTAAACGAATATACTATTTAAAACTTCTCTGATCATGTTTAAGTGTTTAATTTTTTACTTGAATTTTCCATTCCAGAAGATCATATTTTTTAGGGATCATGGTTTTGTATTGATGTTTTGCATACTTTATTAAGGCTATACCACTTGCTAATGTGCCGGCAAGTATAGGAAGGCCTAACGATGGCTCTCTTACAGCAACAGCAGTAGTTATAAATGAAATAATTATAAACTCAACACCAAAAATATAAGTAGTTGTTGCAACTATATTTCTTTTACCGGTACCATACTTTGAGTAATAAATTGTTTTTAATTGTTTGTTATTTAAAGCAAATGTACTATCATAATTTAAAATAAGATGTTTCTCAGTACCATCGTATAAATGATTGTAAGTGAATTTGGAAAGATAAATTGAGTCCGAAGAAAATCCTTCTATCTTACATAGATGTAAAATATTCGTATCGGTTGTTAAAGCAATAGATATAAGTCCGCCATGCTTTAAATTAACTTGTTTTTTTTGACTAATTAGCTCAGCGTTTTTGAAATTTATTCTTGAAGTGTAACTTCCTTTTAATAAATGTTTTTCTTGCCTATATTCCCTTGGTACATAAATATGCTCACCATGGTTAAGATTCATTTGATGTATCAATTCTCCTTTTTTATTGTAACGCTTTTTAACTCCGGGGCTTATTTGCTGTTCGGATATACTTCCGTCTGGCCAATAAGATACGCTTGTAAATTCGTAGCGATTAATGCCATAATGCGTAATATTTTCCGGTGTACCATTCTCGTAATAACTTTTTGATGTCTTAAACGGGATTTCTTCATCACCTGCATAATAAAAAAAAGATGAATCTCTTACCTGACCATTTTTATAATATTTAATAAACTTCATTGTATCAATACCAAGTGAGTACAATATCTTTTTTTTACTACCATTATTAAAATGGCGTGTGTAGATG
>JACDED010000136.1 GCA_013816615.1 Bacteroidota bacterium | reverse complement strand
GTGTACGGTGTTGCCAATCTGTAATTTGTACAATATCACCATTAAACCTGATGATCGATCCTACGTTAATATCTCCTGTGTCTGCCATTGTTTTGAAATTATAATTATTTTTTAATCTTAAATTTTAAATCTGCAATCTTAAATTATTATGCCTCTGTTTCTGATAGGTCGTGTACAACGCCCATAGCAGAAAACTTATCTATTCTTTGATTGATTCTTTCTTCTACACCCAATTTATTTAAAGTAGCAAGGTGTTTTAAAATTTCCTGTTTTACAGTTGCAAAAGATTCTTCATGATTGCGATGAGCACCTCCTAACGGTTCAGGAATTATACCATCTATCAGTTTATTTTTATTCATGTCGTACGATGTTAATTTTAAAGCTTCCGCGGCTTGCTCTTTAAAGCTCCAGCTGCGCCATAAAATCGACGAACATGATTCAGGCGAAATAACAGAGTACCATGTGTTTTCCAACATTAATACTTTATCACCAATACCAATACCTAAAGCACCGCCACTGGCACCTTCGCCAATAATAATACAAATTACAGGCACTTTTAACTGTGCCATTTCCAGTAAATTTCTTGCAATAGCTTCACCTTGTCCGCGCTCTTCAGCTTCTAAACCGGGGTAAGCACCGGGCGTATCAATAAAGGTAACAATAGGTTTGTTGAATTTTTCAGCAAGCTTCATTAAACGCAAAGCTTTACGGTAACCTTCCGGGTTAGCCATTCCAAATCTGCGTATTTGACGCATTTTAGTGTTAATACCTTTTTGCTGTCCAATAAACATAACGGTTTGTCCGTCAATTTCTCCAAAACCTCCAACCATTGCTTTATCATCGCCTACAGTTCTATCGCCATGCAATTCCATAAATGTTTTGTTAGAAACAGAATCAATGTATGCTAAAGTGTAGGGCCTTTCCGGATGACGGCTCACCTGAACGCGTTGCCACGGTGTAAGATTAGAGTAAATCTCTTTGGTTTTATCTTTAATATGATTTTCCAGTTCCTTGATCTTCTCGTTCAGATCAACCTTACTTTTAGAAGCAACTTCTTTAAGCTTGGTGATTTCTTCCTCTAAATCCTGGATAGGTTTTTCAAAATCCAAATAGATCATATTTTAGCAGTAATTAGTTAGGCTGCAAAGATACGTTTTTTTAAAAAACTACCATTTTTATTACCAAATCATTAAATTATTGAAATTTTATGGGGTTTTACCCTAATTTTGAGGCAATTAGGTCAATTGCTACATTCTATTCTTCCTTCTGTTATCGCTTTGCCTGATTATATATGTGTATCAAGTACTTAATTAACCAAAAATACTATGCCGGGGTACTTTAAAACCAGCGCCTTAAAGCAGCTGAAATCTTCTTCCCCTTTCAAAACCCTGTGGTAACTATATTCTCTATATCAAATTAAAAAAGGGTATTAACCGTTTTGATAAAGCCATTACACTTGTTTTTTTCTTTTTTAATTAAATTTTCAAGTACTTCGCTGCGTTTATTAAATAGCCGCTTAACTATTTTTAGTTAAGGTTTGTTGTTAATGAGTGGAAAAAGCATATTATATAGACAATTTTCACTAACTTTAATCGTCAAATAAAAAACATGAAAAATATTATAAAATTCATCTCTATTATATTACTAACAGTTTTTATCTCTTGTAAAAAAGATACTAAAGATCCGGAACCCGTTCCAGAACCTATGCCGGTAACACCAACATCCGGCACTTTAAAAATAGAATTTGAGCATATGTTTGATACAGTAGAATTTAACCTTGGTCAAAATTATAAAACTGCAAATGGCGATACAGTTAAAGCCAATATGTTAAAGTATTATATCAGTAATATTGTTTTAACCAAAAACGATAATACAACGTATGCAGATCCAAACGGCTATCATTTACTGGATGTTTCTGATCCTGCTTCAACTATTTTAGATATTCCAAATATTCCGATTGGTTCTTACAAATCATTATCTTTTATTTTAGGAGTTGATAGTGCGAGTAACTGCTCAGGCGCACAAACAGGCGCTTTGGATCCTGCAAAGGGAATGTTCTGGAACTGGTCAACCGGTTATATTATGTTTAAGTTAGAAGGCACTTCACCACAATCAGGCTCTTCTACAAAAACTTTAACTTATCACGCTGGTGGCTTTGGTGGTGCAAATAAAGTACAACGGAATTTTAATTTTAATTTTGCAACTACTACATCAAATATTACGGGTAACAATTCTCCATACATTCACTTATCTGTTGATGTTAATGAATTTTTTAAAAACCCGGCAACAATTAATGTAGCAACGCAATATTTTTTAATGTCTGCTGGTGCTACTGCAAAAATGTATGCCGATAATTATGCTGATATGATAAACTTTGAGCACGTACATAACTAATGTGTAAACCTGCAAACATATTTTTTTTATTTGGTGTTTTAATTTTTGCCTCCTGTAAAGTAGATCCAAAAATTATTGAGCCCCTGCCTGTAAGTGGTCTTGTTGAAGTTGTTCCTGAAGGATGGCCTCTGCCGAAATATACTTTTAGTGTAAATACGTTAAGTGAAGAAAAATTTGCTTTAGGCCGCGCCTTATTTTATGAACCAATGCTTAGTGCCGATAATTCGGTTTCTTGCGGAAGCTGTCATCAGCAATTTGCAGCTTTTGCAAATGCAGATCATGCTGTAAGTCATGGTATCAACGATTTGGTGGGCACACGAAACTCGCCTGGCATTTTCAACTTAGCATGGCACCCTTATTTTATGCATGATGGTGGTATCAATCACATTGAAGTACAACCCTTAGGGCCAATTACAAATACATTGGAAATGGGTGCTGATATAAATCCTGTTATTGTAAAACTACAGGCTTCAAGCAGGTACCGCGATCTGTTTAAAAAAGCTTACGGTTCGGATACTGTTAATACTCAAAAAATGTTTCGCGCAATGGCACAATTTATGGGTTTAATGTATTCTTATAATAGTAAATACGATTATTATAAGCGCCAGGAAAATAATGAAACCTTATCTGATGCTGAATTAAGAGGCTATAATCTTTTTATCTCAAAATGCAGCAGCTGCCATACCGAACCCTTATTTTCTGATTTTGCTTTTAGAAATAACGGCCTGCCTGTTAATGTATTTGTAAAGGATAGTGGCAGAGCTCACATAACTGGTTTACCCGGCGACAGGTACAAATTTAAAACGCCAAGCTTAAGAAATATAGCTAAAACTGCGCCCTATATGCACGACGGACGTTTTACAACTTTACAACAATGTTTAGACCATTATACAAAAGGCGTAACTAATTTAACAAATCTTGATCCCTTGTTACAAAATAACGGGTTGCAGCTTTCAGCAAATGATAAACAAGATATCATTGCATTTCTGCAAACGCTAACTGATTATAAATTTTTAGGCGATAAACGTTTTTCTGATCCAAATTTTTAAGCCATGAAAAAATATATTATTTATAGTTTGCTTTTAAGTCTTTTTCTTTGCTCTTGCAAAAAAAACGAACTTGGTGGTAAAGCCGAAATTAAAGGCCAGGTTAAACATCATACCAAAGTAATTGCTAATGCAACAGTTTATATAAAATTTAATGCAAAGGAATTCCCCGGTACAGATGTTTCTCTTTATAACGATAAAGTAACTGCAGATGCCAATGGTAATTATACAATTAAATGTTATAAAGGTGATTATTATTTGTACGCTGTTGGTACAGATGTGGATGTACCACCGCCAAGTATAGTAAAAGGCGGCGCACCTATTAGTGTAAGGAACAAAGAAGTTGTTGAAGCCGAACTGGCCGTAACAGAATAAAAATATCTATTCAATGTTTAATGATCGATTTTTTAAAATCATCACTATAAAATTATTCAACCAAAAATTATGAATATTGAGTTTTAAAATTTTAATTTATTTTGTTTCTTTATATTTAAACAGTAATAAATAATTTGCCAGTTAAAATTACATTTTTAGGAACAGGTACTTCGCAAGGCGTACCAATTATTGCGTGCGAATGCGAAGTATGTACAAGTACAGACAGGCGCGATAACCGTTTGCGCTCTTCTATTTTAGTGGAAAGCGAGACCACACGTTTTATCATTGATTCAGGCCCTGATTTTCGTCAACAATTATTACGCGAAAAAGTAAAACGTTTGGATGCTGTTGTTTTTACACATGAACACAAAGATCATATTGCAGGTTTGGATGAGGTAAAAGCTTTTAATTTTATAAATAAAATGGTAATGCCTGTTTACGCTACAAAACGTGTGCAAGAGGCTTTACAGCGTGAGTTTGCTTATATTTTTTCTGAAGAAAAATATCCGGGTATTCCGGAAATTGATGTAATTGATTTTGATAACGCGCCTTTTTATGTTGGTAATATTTTATTACAACCTATAAATGTTTTGCATTATAAATTACCTGTAAAAGGGTTTAGGATAAATGATTTTGCTTACATTACCGATGCCAACTTTATTTCTTTGGAAGAAAAGGAAAAATTAAAGAATTTAAATGTATTGGTTTTAAATTCATTAAGAAGAGAGCCTCACATTTCGCATTTTACTTTTGAAGAAGCAATTGAGCTGGTAAAAGAATTGAACCCGCGTAAAGCTTATCTCACACACATTTCACATCAGCTGGGTTTACACGAAACTGTTTCCAATGAACTGCCGCAAAATATAGAGTTGGCAGTGGATGGTTTGCAATTGATCATCTGATTTTTAAGCAACAGATTTCACTGATCCCACAGATTTTTCTTTTATGATCTTCTGTTGTTAATATTCAATTTGTGTAATCTGCGAAATCTGTGGCTAATTTTGTAACAGTATTGAGTTCACTATTTTTTCAATTTCTTTTGCCCTGGTAAGCGTCATCATGTGCGAGCCTTTTTCTACAACAATAGTTGGTTTGGTTTTGCGAATAGGTAAAGTATGATCTTTGGTACCGTGAATATGAATGATGGATTCGTGATATGTTTTTTTGTCCCACCTGATGATCATGTTCACACTTCTTTTTAAGAATGTTGCATTTTTATTTTTAAGCATACTCTTAAAAGTAGCTTTGTTCTTTTTTCTGTCCGGTTCAACAATTGGTTGCAAAATTCTTGCTCCAAATTTTATCATACCCTTAGGAAAGAGTTTGTAAATTGGAATGCTTTTTTGAAACCTGTATCGGAAAGGAAGTTCTTTTCTGCATTTTGCGCTTGAAATAATAATGATCTTTTTTGGATGTAAAATTTCAGCTAATTCAGAACAAAGCATACCCCCAAGCGAAACACCTATAAAACTATAATCACTTGTAGTATCTATTTGTTTGATTA
The DNA here is from genome assembly GCA_013816615.1 of Bacteroidota bacterium. Lineage (GTDB taxonomy): Bacteria > Bacteroidota > Bacteroidia > B-17B0 > Aurantibacillaceae > Aurantibacillus. The sequence goes on along the minus strand of JACDED010000136.1, from coordinate 6,776 downwards.
GAAGGATCGCATACTCTTTCATGCTGGCTCCTTTAGCGGGAACAGGATAAGAAATATTTACAACTTTATATTTAGGATCAAACCGGATCTCAGAAAAAATGCGCTCGTCAGAGCCTTGCCCGGGAAATAAATAAAGAACTGGACCCTGACTTTTCATCAATTTTCCGAAAAAAAAAATAATTAGAAAAATTAAAACTCTTAACATTAGTTTATTTAAAGCCGCAGATTTCGTTTGATGTCACACATTTTTTTTTGCTTGATCTGTGTCATCTGCGAAATCTGTGGCTTTTGAAATTAAAATTTAAAGAAAAAGAAAACAACTGCTGCCCATTCTTTTTTCACACCGCTGGCATGGCCAATTGTAGAGTGAGAAGAATTTTCTACCGTGCCATTATCCTTAACATAACCAACAGTAGAGTGAGAAGAATTTTCTACCGTACCATCGCTTTTTACATAACCAATTGTACTGTGGCTGCTGTTTTCAATAGTACCGTTACTTTTAATATAACCAATAGTTGAGTGAGACGAGTTCTCAATAGTTCCATCACTTTTAATATAACCTTTTGTTGAGTGGCTGCTGTTCTCAATAGTTCCGTCAGATTTTACATAACCTGTTGTTGAATGGCTTCCCGATTCAATAGTTTGCGCTTTAACGCCAAAAGTCAAACTAAATAATGCAATTGCTAATATTTTTTTCATTTTTATTAATTTAGACTGAAAGATACATAAATTTGTAATGATATAAAATTAAACCACTTTAAAATGGCAGAGGATCTTAAGTTAACGGCAATCACAAAAGAAGAAAAGTATAAAGAGCTTTTTCCTCAAATAAAAGCTTTGGTGGAAGATGAAAAAGATAACATTGCCAACATGGCAAATATTTGTGCTGCACTTAAATTTGGAATGAACTTTTTTTGGGTTGGATTTTATCTTGTTAGGAACGAGCAGTTGGTATTAGGGCCATTTCAGGGTCCGGTTGCCTGCACACGAATTAATTTAGGTAAAGGTGTTTGCGGTAGCAGTTGGCAAAAAAAAGAAACTATTATTGTAGAGGATGTAGAGAAATTTCCAGGGCATATTGCCTGCAGCTCTCTAAGCAAAAGCGAAATTGTATTGCCTTTATTTGATAGTCAAAAAAATGTGATAGGGGTTTTTGATGTGGATAGTGATGAATTGAATTCTTTTGATAAAACAGATGAGCTGTATCTGAATAAAATAATTAATTTACTGAAATTTTAATTTAGTATGGATAAGAATCAGGCTGAAAGCAAGATCAAGCAATTATCTGATGAGATAGAAAAACATAATGAGAATTATTATGTAAATGATGCGCCAACAATAAGCGATTTTGAATTCGATAAGTTACTTGAAGAATTAATTACTCTTGAAAAACAATTTCCTGAATTGTTGTTGTCTACATCTCCCAGTCAACGTGTAGGTGGTACTATTACCAAGACATTTAAAACCGTAAAACATAAATATCCAATGCTGTCGCTATCCAATAGTTATAGCACAGAAGATGTGATCGACTTTGACCGTAAGGTGCAGGAGGGATTGGGTTTGCAACAAAATGATCTCTTTGCTTCAAGTACAGTTCAATATGTTTGCGAATTAAAATTTGACGGACTTTCAATAGGTTTGCATTATAAAGATGGGGAATTGGTACAGGCTATTACACGTGGTGATGGTGTGCAAGGTGACGATGTAACAACAAATGCAAAAACAATTCGTTCTATTCCATTAAAACTAAAAGGCAATTTTCCTTCTTCATTCGAAATTCGTGGAGAGATATTTTTACCAAGAAATGTTTTTGACCAGATAAATAAAGAGCGCGAAGAAATTGGAGAACCAGTTTTGGCAAACCCGCGTAACGCGGCTTCCGGCACTATGAAAATGCAGGACAGCGCCGTTGTTTCAAGCAGAAGGTTAGATTGTTTTGTGTATTATATGTTGGGTGAGGAGGTACCTTTTAAAAGTCATTTCGAAAATTTAAATGCTGCAAAAGGGTGGGGTTTTAAAACAAGCGAGCATTCTAAACTCTTAAATAACATTAATGAAGTGTTAGAATTTATTGAGCATTGGGATAAAGAACGTTTTAAATTACCTTTTGATATTGATGGTATTGTTATAAAAGTAAACGATTACAAACAACAATTGCAATTAGGCTTTACGGCAAAATCTCCGCGCTGGGCTATTGCATATAAATTTAAAGCAGAACAGGTTTCTACTGAATTGCTGGATATTACTTACCAGGTAGGCCGTACAGGCGCTATTACGCCGGTTGCGAATTTAAAACCTGTGGCGTTAGGCGGAACAACTGTAAAGCGCGCTTCATTACACAATGCAGATATTATTGAAAAATTAGATGTGCGTATTGGTGATTCTGTTTTTGTAGAAAAAGGCGGAGAGATCATTCCAAAAATTATTGGGGTTGATCTTACAAAACGAAAACCAAGTACCGAACCCACAAAATATATTACTAACTGTCCTGAGTGTGGTACATTATTAAAACGGGATGAAGGCGAGGCCAACCATTTTTGCCCAAACGATATGGGTTGTCCGCCGCAGGTAAAAGGCCGTATGGAACATTTTGTGGGACGTAAAGCTATGAATATTGATAGTTTGGGTGGAGAAACCATCGGACAATTATTTGATGCCGGTCTTGTAAAAAATATTGCAGACCTATATGATCTAAAAAAAGAACAATTACTTCCTTTAGAACGTATGGCCGAAAGATCTGCCAATAATTTAATTGAAGGCCTGGAAGCCAGTAAAAATGTACCTTTTGAGCGTGTATTGTATGCTATTGGTATTAGGCATGTTGGAGAAACAACTGCTAAAAAAATTGCAAAGAAAGTAAAATCGTTAGATGTTTTGCTGAGTCATTCAAAAGAACAACTTTTAGAAACGGATGAAGTAGGGGAAGTGATAGCAGAAAGTATTGCCGAATTTTTTAGTGATGAAAACAACAGGAACATTATTGAACGTTTAAAAAAGGCAGGGTTGCAATTTGAGCTGAGCGCTGAGCAGCAGGAAGCAGGAAGCGATAAATTAAAAGGATTATCGTTTGTGATCAGTGGCGTTTTTAATAATCACAGTCGCGATCAGTTAAAAGATATGATCGAGTTTAATGGCGGAAAAAATTCCGGATCAATAAGCGCAAAAACTTCTTATTTATTAGCAGGTGATAACATGGGGCCTGAAAAATTAAAAAAAGCTGAAAAACTGAATATTAAAATTATCAGCGAGGATGATTTTATTGCCATGCTTGCAAAATAAACTAATTTAATACAGGTTGTTTTTCTGTTTGTAATTCTTCGTGTGGAATAATTGAATACATACGCGAAATAAATTCTTTACTAAGTTCTTCCTGTTTAAATTGTTGTGTAAGTCCTGTGAGGCTTTTCATAACTGATTTTGCCTGGTCAATTTCTCTCACATAAGCCATTCTTCGTTTTGAGTTTTGCGAATTGTAAATTTTAAGATCGCCTTCATAAATATCAAATAGCTGTTTTGAAAGCGAATTTGCTTTTTCAAATTCGCCTAATTGATAATAGCCAATACAAAGATTATAGATACCTGTATCAAAAGGTACATTTTCATCGGGCATTTTTTGTAGGCATTTATCTAAAACAGCTTTTGCTTTTTTATTTTCACCTTTATTAATAAGTGCTCCTGCCAATACCCCGAGTTGCATACGCATAAGCCCTGCTGTTCGCATGCAATTCTCATCAAGGTTAACTCCTTTTTTATCCATACCTCCCCACAAATATTTATTCATCACATTAGCATACATCACATCTGTATTTACTCTTCCTCCCTGCATTTCTTCCATTTCATTTTGTTTTATTGGCACAAAACGATATGCAAAACCTTCCAGTTGCAAATATTTTCTTAATCCTACACAGGCTTCGTCGGCCTGTGACGTAAAGTAAATAGGCCTTTCCCAGTTATTATGCGCAATAAGATCCAATACCATCAGATCGTTTTTATAGAGATAATTTTTACTTCCAAGATCCCAGGTAATTTTTTTTGCAATGCGTTGCGTATCTTTTTCGCTTACTACTTTATTTTTGATCACACTTTCGGTATCAACATCTAAATAAAATTTTTTAGAAGGTAAGATGTCCAATACTTCCCCACCATTATCCATTTTTTTTGCCGGATCATCGCTTGTCACATAAGCAATTGCATCTTTTAAATTTACACTCACCGGATTTCTGCTATCAATAACAGCTACTTCCAGTTTATTGGCTTCCAGTTTTTCTTCTGGAATTGTAAAAGGCACTGGTTTGCTTAAATAAGCGGCACGCCGTGCTTGTTTTATATACCAATCTGTACTCAATAAACTTAAACAGATCACACGTACATCGGTACGGATATTTTCTACTTCCTGTGCATACCATAAGGGAAAAGTATCATTATCACCGTTGGTAAACAAAATAGCGTTGGTTGCGCAGCTTTGTAAATAATCAATAGCACTATCGCGCGATAAAGTTCTTTGCGCACGGTTATGGTCATTCCATCCTTCTTTTGCCATAATACCTGGAACAATTAAACTCAATGCGGTTACACCAAAAACAACTTTTAAGGCTTTACTTTTTTTACTGATAAGATCATGCAAATATAAAACGCCAAAACCAATCCAGATGGTAAACGCATAAAAGCTGCCCACATATGCGTAATCACGCTCGCGAACCTGGTAAGGTGATTGATTTAAATAAATAATTATAGCTAGCCCTGTTACTAAAAACAAACATAATACTATCCAGGCATCAGGCTTATTGCGTTTAAAATGAAAGAACATTCCTAATAAACCTAAGATAAACGGTAAAGCATAAAAATGATTTGTAGCTAAACTATTTTTATCACGATGAATTATCTGCGATGTATCTGTATCTAATTTAAAGTCGTCAATTACCTTAATGCCACTAAGCCAGTTGCCTTCCATACTATTATTTATTACACCCTGTACATCATTTTGTCTTCCTATAAAATTCCAGTAAAAATAACGCAGGTACATATAGTTTACCTGGTAACTTAAAAAATAAATAATATTAGCGGCAAAGGTTGGAACTTCTATTGTTTCAGTTTCGCCATTGTTATTTTCAGAAACCTTTGTACGATGATGCGCTCCTACGTTACCCCAATACTTGTAACCCGACGCATGACTGGCTTGTGAGTTGCTATACATGCGTGGGAAAATCGTACAAAAATCTTTTTCATATTTTGGAATTGAATTTCTTTTGTGATCAATTATCTTGTAATTATTTTTTGTTTTGTCTTTTGCATAAACAGGATCTCCGCTTCCGTATTCATTTCTTGGTAAACTCGGTGCATTGTAATAATGTCCATATAAAATAGGAGCAGCTTGTCCATATTGTTCACGCAATAGATATGAAAGCATATTAGGTGCGTTTTCGGGATCATTCTCATCCATTGGTGTATTGGCTTGCGAGCGGATCACTAAAACAAAAAAAGAAGAATAACCAATTAGTAAAGTAGCGAAACTTAAAAACACAGCATGAAGAGTTAGGGTTTTTGTTTTAAATTTATGAATAGCATATAATATCCCCCCAAGCATAAGCAAGCGCGTAAACATTCCGCTACCGCTTGGCGCTGCTATTACCGCGATCGCAGAAAAGAGAATAGCAGAGTAAAAGCCAATTTTATAATGCTTATCTTTTTTAGTGAATGTATATGCAATTAAAAAAGTGAGTGATAGAAGTAACAATAAAAAATAAATAATAGTACCCGAACTAAATGAAAAATGTAATTTATTGGTAAAGAATACTTCGTAATCGCTTACAAACTTTACAATTTTTGGAATAATAAGGTCCTGCACAAATACCAACAGAGCCAAAGAAGAAGCACCTGCAATTAAAAAACCTTTACGACTTGGTTTATATTTTTTATAATAGATAACAAAGCAAAGGGCAGGAATAGTAAGTAAACTCAACAAGTGAACGCCAATTGAAAGGCCAATCAAATAGCTGATTAAAATTAACCAACGCAAAGCCGATGCGGGATTGATACTATCTTCTTCATCCCATTTTAAAATACACCAAAACACCATGGCCGTAAAAAACGAAGAGGTTGCGTATACTTCGCCTTCCACAGCGTTAAACCAAAAGGTATCTGAAAAGGTACAGGCAAGCGCGCCAACTATTCCTGCAATAATTACAGCCCATTGTTGAGATGGAGTTATTTCATTTGATCTTTTGCGATATACTTTTAACGATAAGCGGGTTATTGTCCAGAATAAAAATAAGACAGCAAAAGCACTGGCAATTGCGCTCATAACATTTATCATCAGTGCTGCTTTTGCCGGATCAGTTCCACCAAAAAGTGTAAATACCCTTCCCATGAGCATAAAAAAGGGTGCTCCGGGGGGGTGTCCAACCTCTAATCTGTAAGAACAGGCAATGTATTCGCCACAGTCCCAAAAACTGGCGGTTCGTTCAATAGTAAAACAATAAACGCAGGCTGCAATAGCCCATATAAGCCAGCCGGTAAGGTTATTAAGTTTTTTAAATTCCATAGCAAAATAAGGGATAATACCCTGTTTAAATTGCTATTCCGGTTTTTTTTAAGAAGTTCGACAGGTTTAACCTTTTTTTACATTTTATTTTTTTGAACAAAAGTATTATCGGGTCAACTTAATTTTCTGGGGAGCAGATTCATTAAGCAAACAGTTTCCCTAACCTAAACAAGAAGAATTTAACATCAGTTACGCCTCTTAAATTGGCTCTAAAGAGTTTTATTTTGGAGTTAAA
>JACDED010000135.1 GCA_013816615.1 Bacteroidota bacterium | reverse complement strand
GGTCCATGTACCCGCTTCATTAAAAGCAAAACTAAGAGAACCGATCATTAAGTTATAACTAAAAGAATATTCACCGTTCTTATTTATGTTTAAAAAATATCCATTAAATATATGATTTTTGGCAAAGGAAGTACTATCGCCACCATTAAATTTATATTGTTCGATCTTCCATGTATTACAAAGTCTTGCTTTTTTAGATCTTAAAGAAAACGATGGTCCTTCAGGATATTTTTTGCAGGAAACAAATACAACAGAAAAAATTACCGCAACAATAAAAAAATAAGTACTTAACCTTTTCATAAAATTATCTGCTGTAATTTGGCGCCTCGCGGGTTACCACCACATCATGCGGATGACTTTCTTTTACACCTGCAGCTGTTATACGAATAAATTTAGCTTCCTGTAAAGCTTTCATATCTTTAGCGCCGCAATAACCCATACCGGCGCGTAAACCGCCAATTACCTGGTACATGATCTCAGCAAGACTACCTTTGTAAGGCACACGGCCGCTGATACCTTCGGGCACTAATTTTTTAATGTCATCTTCCGCATCCTGGAAATAACGGTCTTTGCTACCTTTTTGCATAGCCTCTAAAGAGCCCATACCGCGGTACGATTTAAATTTACGCCCTTCAAAAATAATTGTCTCACCCGGACTCTCTTCAGTACCGGCAAACATACCACCCATCATTACCGTGCCCGCACCGGCTGCTAAAGCCTTTACAACATCGCCAGTAAAGCGTACGCCACCATCAGCAATTAACGGAACACCAGTGCCTTTTAAAGCAACAGCAACCTCTAAAATAGCCGTCAATTGAGGTACACCAACGCCTGCAATAACACGTGTAGTACAAATTGAACCAGGGCCAATACCAACTTTTACAGCATCTGCACCAGCTTTTACAAGCGCCAATGCAGCTTTACCGGTTGCTATGTTTCCAACAACAACCTGCAAATTTTTATATTTCTTTTTTACTTCTTTTAATTTTTCAATAACACCTTTACTGTGGCCATGCGCTGTATCAATAATAATTGCATCCACACCGGCTTCTACAAGTGCATCTACACGCTCCATTGCATCGGCAGTAACACCAACGGCTGCAGCAACGCGCAAGCGACCACGCTCATCTTTACATGCATTAGGGCGCACTTTAATTTTAATAATATCCTTATAAGTAATTAAGCCAACCAGCTTATTTGTTTTATCAAGAATTGGAAGTTTTTCAATTTTATGTTCCTGTAAAATTTCTTCAGCTTGTTTTAATGTAATGCCTTTTTGGGCTGTAATAACCTTTTTAAATTGTGTCATTACTTTAATTACCGGCTTTTTAAGATCTTTTTCGAAACGAAGATCGCGGTTCGTGACAATACCAAGTAATTTACCGGCATTATCAATAACAGGAATGCCCCCAATTTTATTATCCGACATTATTTTCATAGCATCACCAATAGTAGCACTATTGAATAGGGTTACGGGATCCTGGATCATGCCACTCTCGCTACGCTTTACTTTGCGCACCTGTGCAGCCTGATCTTCAATACTCATATTTTTATGCAATACACCAATACCACCTTCCTGAGCAATAGCAATTGCCAGTTTATACTCTGTTACCGTATCCATTGCTGCGGAAACGATAGGAGTATTTAATTTTATATTTTTTGTGAAGTATGAGCTAATATTCGCATCCCTGGGTAAAATCTCTGAATAATCGGGCACCAACAATACGTCGTCGTATGTTAATCCTTCTGCTACAAACTTGTTTGTGATACTGTTAATGGAAGCCATTGGGTGAACTTTAAGGTTTTAAAATTCGGGCAAATATAGTGTTTTTTTTCTGAAACAGGGCTTCAAAATTAGTGCTTTAGCGAGAATAGTGCTAAAAGGTGTAAAAAGAAAAAGCCACTAACAGAAAATCTCCAAAATCTGAAAGTGGCTTAATTTTTTTTTGTTATAAACTAAACAAAAACCCTATTGAAAGAACTTATAGTAAAGTTACGGCGTTTTTAGAGGCTTTTTTGTCCATTCAAATAAGTGGTAAAGTTTACTTTATAAGTGGTATTATTAATAAAGTATAAGTTTTGCATTGTTTTATTTGGCGCCGGGTCGCGCTTTCACTTCAAGCCTGCTTAATTTTACAAATGTTTGTCGGGCTGCGGTAGCTTCTTGCAGTCGCTTCCTCGCACCGCAAACATTAAGCAAAATTTCGCGCAGGGCTTTACGTTCAATCGCTGGCGCAACTATTCGTACAATTTAAGTGAAAATTAGTGTGATCCGTGGCTAAAAATATACTAGGATTTATTGAGCTTATCCATAAAGGCATCTTTTTTACGGCGCGAGATCTCTATTTTAGTCCCATCACTCATTACAGCGTAACCCCCATCTTCTTTTAAGAACCTCACAACATGGTTCATATTAATTAAGTGATGGTGGTGTACACGAATAAATTCACTTTCGGGAAGTAATTCTTCATAATGTTTTAAACCCGCGCTGATCATTAATTTACGCTTATCGGTTAAAAAGAAGGTAGTATAACTGCCATCTGCCTCGCAGCGGATAATATCTTTAATATTTACAATTTCATATGCATTACCGGTTGGCAAAGTGATCTTTTGAAAACTATCATCAGATTTTTTTAATTGCTGAATTAAAAAATTAAGGTTCTCCATATTTGGGCTTGCATTTTTCTTTTGCGAAACCTTGTCAACGGCATTTTTTAATTCTTCAATATCAATTGGTTTTAATAAATAATCACAGGCACTGTATTTGATGGCGCGAATAGCGTGCTGATCACTTGCAGTTGCAAAGATCAATTCAAATTTATGGCCTTGTACTTTTTCTAAAAGATCAAAACCACTACCATCAGGCATACTAATATCTAAAAAAACCAATTCAGGGTTTTCTTTCTTTATGACCTCAACACCTTCAGTCACATTTTTAGCAAGGCCAACAATGTTTAATTGCGGACAATTTTTTTGAATGATACCGGCCAGCATTTCGCGGCTCTTTTGTTCATCTTCAATAATTACTGTTTTTATCATAACCTTATTTTTAACCTATTAACGGAATAAATAATTGTACCTGTGTTCCTTTTGATATGTTGTTTTCTTTCAGATCTGTTATTATTACACTTAATCGTGAGTTATTAATTTCATTTAAGATCTTTAACCTATCCTCAGTAATTTTCATTCCTAAAGACTTATGTTTTGTAACAGGCATTGTACGTTTAATATCTGCTGCTTTTTCACGGCCTATTCCATCATCTGTAATAGTACAAATTAAAAAATTATTTTTTGCACTTAAATGAATAATTAATTTTCCTTTTTTAGAGCTAGGGTTCAAGCCATGTAAAATGGCGTTTTCAACATAGGGTTGCATTAACATGGGTGGCATAATATCGTAATCTGTATCTACCGTACCATCTATTATAACTTCATAATCAAATTTTTCTTCAAAGCGCATTTGCTCCAGCTCCAGGTATAATTTCAGTGCTTCAAGATCCTCTTCAACAGTAACAGTTGGCTTATCTGAATTATTTAAAATAATACGCACCAGGCGGGCAAATTTGCTTAAATATTTTATAGCTTCATCAGATTTTGTATGAAAAATATAATGTTGAATAGAGTTTAATGAATTAAAAATAAAATGCGGGTTCATTTGTGAACGCAAAGCCTTTAATTCGATCTTGCTCATTTCAACCTTGCGGTTAAACTCTAATTTTTGTTGCCTGGCAATAGATAATAAACGAACCTTGAATATTGTATAAACACTGCTTCCAATAAAAGCTACCACAATTAACGTAAACCACCAGGTTAAATAAAAAGGCCTCGCAATAGTAAATGCAAAAGTGGTTTCGTTAGTATCCCAAATACCTTCATTGTTGCAGGAACGTACTTTAAAAATATATTTGCCAGGTGTTAAATTAGCATACTTGCTGTAATCCTCTGTAGACGGCACGCTCCACTCTTTATCCAAACCTTCTAATTTTTTTTGATAGAGAACTTTATCGGGATTAGTTAAACAAATGCCCCTGTAATTAAATGTAAGCATATTGTAACTATAAGGTAATACTACATTATTTTTAAGAATCGTATCCTCATTAAAGATCTTTATACCTTGGATAAGTGTTGAATTTTGGATGGTATTTTTTTTAACGTTAAAAGGTTCGTGTCTTACAATTCCACTTACTGTTCCAAACCACAATGTTCCGTCGCCATCTTCCCAAATGCCGTTACCATTACATTCAACACCGGCAAAACCTTCTTGTTTGCCATAGGATGTTATTTCAATAGTTTTATTTTCAAAATACTTTTTAAGGTTTAATTTATCTATACCCTGGTTTGTTCCCATCCAAAGCGCCTGTCTGTTCTCAGCAAATTCTAACGAATAGATCATTTCAGAGTTCAAGCCATCATTTAAAGTAATACGTTTAAGATCATTCCTTTTTATATCATAAATCAATAAACCATCTAAAGTGGCGGCAAACAAATAACCGTTAGTATACCTAAGCGCTAAAAAATCTTCAAAATCCCAACCAAGCTTTTTATTTAATGCGATCATCGAATCCCCAACAAGCTTATACAAACCTGCATGTTGTGTGCCAATGTATAGTTCATGATCATCGCCTTCGCAAATGCCATATACCTGAAATTCTCCTTTAAAATTGATCGGGTAAAATTTAGATTCGGGTTTATTATTCGTCCATATTATAGATGCAACGCCATTACTTCCGCCTGTCCATAATTTATTATCAGAAGCTAAAAATAAAACTTCACGTGATCCTTTTAGTTGGGGAGTTATTGGAATAGTTTCAAATTTTTCGTTTTTAAATTGTGTAAGGTCATTCTCGGTTCCAAAAATTACTCTTCCTTCAGCATCCTGCAAACCCGATTTTACCGAATTGGTTTTTAAACCATCGGCCGTACCATAACGTTTAAAATAACCCTGAGAATATTTATAAATTCCGTTATTATCTGAGGTCACCCATAGATCTCCATGGCTATCTCTAAAGATCTGGAAAACGAAGGCGTTACCGGGTCCGTTTATTTTATCGAAGGTTGAAAAAGAATTATCCTTATAACGAAATAAACCACTGTGGGTTCCTACCCAAATATTATCTTCTCGCGCATGTACAAGACAACGAACCACATTTGAGTTATTATCAGGGCCAATATTGTAATAATTAAACTGCAAGCCATCAAACCTTAATAAACCATTTTCAGAGCCTATCCAAACAAATTTATCGTTTTGGTTTACTACACTATTTATATTCTCATCAATTAAACCATTCTCAATATGATAATTGGTTATTTTTTTCGTTGAAAGATCATACACACTCAAGCCGCCGGCAGTACCAATAATTAAGTTTCCGTTTTGATGTGTGATACAATTAACCTGGTTAGACGGCAAACCGTTTAAAGTATTTATTAATTCAATTGATTTATGCTTCTCATAGTCGTATAAAACCAAGCCGTTATCGGTTCCAATACACAAAAAACCAGACCCTTTATTAAAAATAGTTGTGTTGTAGATACAATTGATCTTAAACTGTTCGAATTCCTTAACAGGTTTTATTTTCTTTTCTTTAAAAACATATAAACCTTTTCGTGTACCCAGATACATAGATTGATCATAACCATTGCACAGTGCTATAACATATGGATTTAACAGCCCATCCTTTTTTGTATAATTAAAGATCTTGTTATTTTTAATGATGCTGAAGCCTTTATTAGTGCCTGCAAAAACAAAACCGCTATCATCTTCGGCAATGGCATTTACATTATGATCAACCAATCCTTTTTTTGGATTAAAAGTTAAAAAAGATTTGCCATCAAACCGGCATACGCCTCCATAACCGCCACTCCACAAATAACCATTTTTTTGTTGAAACATGCATGAAACCTGCACAAAGGGCAAACCACTTTCTACACTATAGTTTTTAAAAAAATATTGTTGTGCTTCTGTTCCTAAGAAAGAAGAAATAAAAAAAACAACGAGTATATACTGTATCCTTTTGATAATCTTCACTAATTTAAACTTAATTGTTTAAAAAGTAAAGTATCTTAAATAAATGGCAGCTTTGATTTTTTAATTGGGCAAAATTACGGCTTATCCATTAGATCAGGTGGCTCAAAATTGCTTAAATTGCGGTATTATAAACTGTCGATGCAGGAAGAAGTAATTTTAGTAGATGAATTGGATATACCCATTGGCAAAATGGAAAAAATAGAAGCGCATCAGAAAGGAATTTTACATCGTGCCTTCTCAGTTTTTATTTTTAATTCAAACGGCGATCTGCTGCTACAGCAAAGGGCTCTGCACAAATACCATAGTGCGGGCTTATGGACAAACACCTGTTGCTCTCACCCCCGCCCTAATGAAGATACCCTCGCCGCAGCTAACCGAAGATTAAAAGAAGAAATGGGTATAACTGCAAAACTCGAACATAAAACCCAATTTATTTATAAAACCGTTTTTGATAATAATTTAACTGAACACGAATTTGACCATGTTTTTTTTGGCAATAACAACCAAACGCCGGAAATTAACCCGGTAGAGGTTGAAAATTATGCCTGGGTAAGTACTGAAAAAATAATGGCCGATATTGCCGAAAACCCCTCCAAATATACATCCTGGTTTAAAATTGCCATGGAAAAACTGTTTTAACATCTATAACCCCCAAACAATTTTCATTACAGGCGTAATTATTTCATATGTAAGAAATTTTGAGTTTATGTAAGACTTTGTTATGGCTTAAAGGTGTGATTTTTGTATTTTAGATGATGCTTTATAAATTTTAATGCTAAAACAAAAATCAAAGAATCAAGACTTAACAAGCCTGCATCAAAAATTCGAATTATTGATGCGGAATACAGAAGAACCTTTTGTATTGATTGATACAAATTATACTATCATAACATTTAATGAGCAATTTAAAAACCAATACTTTAAATACTTCGGAAAAGAGTTTTTAAAGGGCGATAGTATTCTTGAATATGCCCAGCCACATAGAGTTGACCTATTAAAGAAAATGTATCTGGATGTGTTTAATGGCCAAACTTTTCAATCTGAAATTGAAATTCCTTTTCCTGATAATTCAAAACGCACCTTTTTAAACAAATATAAGCCAGCTTTAAATGAAGATGGCAAAATAATGGGTGCATTTATATCTTCTTCTGATATAACTGGAAAACTAATTTTTGAAGGTTTACAAAAAACAACTGAAAAACGCTTTCAGGCATTAATAGAAAACGCAAGTGAAATAATATCCTTAACAAATAAAGAAGGAAATATTATTTATGTTAGTCCAAGTCTGTCAAAAATAACTGGTTATTCATTTGATGAATTAATAGACGTTAAGCATTTTGTTGACAAAATGCATCCGGATGAAAAGAAAGATTCAAAAACTATGTTGGAGGAAGTACTTAAAAATCCAGGCGTACCAATTTATCGACTTAACCGTATAATTCATAAAAATGGAGGTATTATTTGGATGGAGGGCACGGTTACAAATTTATTACACAATGAAAATGTACAGGCTATTGTTTCGAATTTTAGAAACATTACAGAGAAAAAAGAAGCAGAAGAAAAATTAAAAGAATCGGAAAATACCTTAAGAACAATTTTTGATAATATTGAAGAAGGTATTATTTTGTTAGATGAGAAGTGTATAATTAAAGCGTTTAATTCAAAGGCAAATGAAAATAATATGATTGCCACTAAAGATCTTAAAATTGGTGAAAGCCTTATAGACTATATCAAACCTGAACGAGTTGATTATTTTAAGGAATGCATGAACAAAACATTAAACGGAGAAAGTGTTGAATATGATATTGATTATAAACAAAATGATGGCACGCATAAATGGTTTCACGCTACTTTAAAACCCGTAAAAGAAAATAAGACTGTTAAAGGTGTTTGTATTGCACGACGAGACATTACCAAACGAAAAAATAGTGAAGCAGAATTAAAAGCAGGTGAGTTAAAATATAAATTATTATCAGAAGAATTGGCGGCCGCTAATACTGAATTGGAACAATTTGCATACACAGCTTCGCACGATTTACAGGAACCTTTAAGAATGATAACCAGTTTTCTTACACAATTAGAGCTTAAATACAAAGATCAGCTGGATGATAAAGCAAAACAATACATTTACTTTGCAACAGATGGTGCAACAAGACTTCGTAAAATAATTTTAGATCTGTTAGAATATTCGCTTGCCGGAAGAAAAACCGTTGAATTTGAACAGGTAAATATTGAAACAGTTCTGGCTGAAACAATTCAGCTTTCACGAAAAACAATTGAAGAAAAAAGCGCTGTTGTAGAATGGAACAATATGCCAGTACTAACTGCTAACAGATCGTCTATGCTGCAGGTTTTTCAAAACTTAATTGGCAATGCTTTAAAATATCAAAAAGCAGGACAAAAACCTATATTAAAAATAAACGCAGTTGAAACCAACACACACTGGCAATTTTCTTTTTCCGATAACGGTATTGGTATTGAGCCACAATTTTTTGAAAAGATCTTTATTGCTTTTCATCGTTTACATAACCGTTCAGAGTATGACGGAACGGGGCTTGGACTTGCTATTTGCAAAAAAATAATTGAAAACCATGGCGGCAGAATATGGCTGGAATCAAACCCGGATAAAGGAAGTACCTTCCATTTCACATTACTAAAATAATTAGCGCATGCCAGTTTTTACAAGATCGTTTTCTATCCTTATTATCGAAGATAATCCCGGTGATTTTGTTTTAATAGAAGATTACCTTCGCGACCAGGTGTTAAATCCAAATATAAAAAACACTACAACTTTTAAAGACACAAAAGAACTATTAGAAAAAGGCGAAATTTTTGATATTATTTTTTTAGATCTCACTCTACCAGATGCAACCGGAAAACAATTAGTAAGCGAGTTATTAGAGATTGCAGGTGATACGCCAATAATAGCTTTAACAGGTTATGAAGACAAAGATTTTAGTATTAAAACACTTTCGTTAGGGATTTCGGATTACCTTTTTAAAGATGATCTAAATCCGTCCTTATTATATAAAAGCATCATTTATAATATTGAACGCAAAAGGATAAGCATAGAATTACAAGAGTCTGAAAAAAAATACCGCACATTATTCCATCTTTGCCCAATTCCAATGTGGGTATATGATCCCGAAACATTAAGGTTTTTGAACGTAAACAATGCGGCTGTTAAGCACTATGGCTATAGTCTTGAAGAATTTCTTTCAATAACGATAAAAGAAATAAGACCTATTGCCGAAATAGAAAAATTAGAAGCCGTAATAGAAAAAAATAAACATAGCATAAGTTTATATAGTGGCATTTTTAATCATCGCAAAAAAAACGGGTCGATAATAAGTGTAGAAATTCAAAGTAATAAAATAATCTTTAATGGAAGAGAGGCTAAATTAATAATTGCAATTGATGTAACAGAAAAATTAAAGGCCGAAGAAGCGTTGAAGTTAAGCGAGAAATTATTTAAAGCCCTGGTTCAGGATGGTGCTGACCTGATAAGTATTTTAGACGAAACCGGCAACTATAAATTTGTAAGTCCATCAGCATCTTCTATCATAGGTATAGATTCAAATGAACTGATCGGAAAAAATGCGTTTGATTATATACATGAAGATGATAGGCAAAGAGTTGTTAATCAATTTAATCTTTTAAAAAGAAAAAAGCGTGTGCAGATCTCACCATTTCGATTTAAAAATGTAAACAATAATTGGATCTGGCTGGAAACAATAGCTACTAATATGATTGACGATCCGGCTGTACAGGGAATTATATCTAATTCGAGAGACATTACATTAAACATTAATTATAATCAAAAATTAAAACAGAATTTTGAACGGTACGAATCATTGGCAAAAGCAACAAGTGATGCGATTTGGGACCATGATTTTGAAATAGACCGAACATATATAGCCGGTGAAGGGTACAGAAATTTATTTGGATACAATGTGGCCAATCAATTTTCTGAGGAACTTTTTTGGGAAGCACGTTTGCACCCTGATGAAAAAGAAAGCATTATCAGGAGCCTTAATGACCTGATCGAGAATCCAAATATCATTCAATCGGAACTTGAATATCGTTTTTTAAAGGCCGATGGGAACTATGCGCATGTATGTGACCGCTTTTTTATTATAAGAGATAACGGGAAAGCTGTTAGAATGTTAGGTGCCAAACAGGATATTACGCGACAAAAAATTGAAGAGCAGGAAAAAGAAAAATTAATAACCGAATTAATACAAAATAATAAAGATCTTAAGCAATTCTCGTATATAACATCGCACAACTTACGAGGGCCGATAGCAAATTTACTTGGGCTTTCATCGCTGATTGATAATTACGATATCAAAGATGAAACACTAAAACAAATATTATCAGGAATAAAAAAAGCAACTTTTATGTTCGATGATATTATTAAAGACCTTACAAAGGTTTTAAATGTTAAGGATCATATTTCTATTCCGCAGGAAGATCTTGATATTTTAACCGCATTCGAAAAAGGCATTGCTCAAAACGAAACTATTATCATTGAAACAGGCGCGGAAATAAAAACTGATCTTAATAAGGGACTTACACTTAAATTTAATAAAGCTTACCTGGAAAGCATTTTTTTTAATCTTATTTCTAATGCTATAAAATATAGATCGCCGGCGCGTAATTTAAAAATTTTATTATCGTCGGAAACAACAAAAGAAGAAGTAATATTAAAATTCAGTGATAACGGTTTAGGACTTGATGTTGAATTATACAAAGAACGCTTATTCAGGTTATATCAAAGATTTCACGATCATGCCGAGGGTAAAGGCCTTGGGTTATTTCTTATCAAATCTCAGATGGAAGCTTTAAACGGCAGTATTGATATAGAAAGTAAAGTGGGTACGGGTACTACATTTATTTTAAGGTTTAAACGCTAAACTATTTACATTAATTGTGTTTTTTTTGGAGATCTATATTTTCAAATTTACTACTATCGTAGGTTTCGTTTAAAATATCAAAGATCTCTTCTTTAATTACAGGTTTTGTGAGTACCTGGTTAAAACCTTCGTCAAGGTAATGCTGTCTGTTTTCAGCATAAGCAGTAACAGCAAATATTTTTAAGGCAGCATTCTTTTTATTGCTTCTTATTTCCTTCATTGTTTGCACTCCATCCATATTTGGATCGCCCAAATTAATATCCGCCAAAACAACATCAAAGTCAAATTCTCTTGCGGCATTTACCGCGTCCTGCCCATTTGAAACAATATACAAATTGAAATGCCTCTCTAAAAGTACTTTTAATACCAGTATATCTAATTCATTGTCTTCAACTATTAAAATAGAGGCTTTTCGTTTATTTAAATTATTCATAATGTTTCTTATCAATATATGTTTATCTACTACTTATTTCACGATCGCATCATCATCATCCTGGTTAGCCATCATACTTTTGCCAGTATCCTGAGCATCTGAATTAAAGAATTTAGATTTAGACGGATCGAAGATCTTTTGTTTAATGCTTGCTGTATAATCTTCAACGGGATAAAAACGATTATTTTTTTTATCAAATTTTACGAGTCCGATCGGGAAATCCATAATTTCATTTGAAGCATTTACTTTTTTTGAATCCAACACTTCTGTTTCAAATAAAAAGTCATATATCAATGCATTTTCCTCATCCATTTTTGTATCAAAACTTATTAATAAAGGCACACGTCCCTCTTTTGTAACACGTACTGTATACCAGTTGTTTTTATAAAGCGAAAACTTAAATTCTTTATTAACGGTAACCTTGCAAGAATCTATTACTTTATTTTCATGTAACAATTCTATTTTATAAGAACCTCTTTCTGCTATTTTTGGTGTTTTAAGAATTATACCGTTTAATCTTAAACATAATGTAGAATCTTTTTTATTAATTGAAGCGAAAGAACTACTTATAAATAACATAAAAGCAAACGTTGCTAATATTGCGAAGTTTAAGTTTGATTTTTTCATGATTGTATTTTTTAGCTGTTGAATAATTTTCTTAAACAAAGTGAGAGCGCTGCAAAACTCCGATAAGTTTTTTTTGATTTTGTTTCGCGACAAAAATTTTAAAATCATAGACAGTATTTTGTCGTTTTAGTCCTAAACCTTTGAGTTTATATAATCATTTAATGTGTT
>JACDED010000134.1 GCA_013816615.1 Bacteroidota bacterium | reverse complement strand
TAATTTTGATTTTCTTGCCATAATTGATACAAATATAACAAATATTTGTATATTATAGAACACTAATTAGTATAAGAAGCTGTTTTAGCTTAACCTATTGATTTTTGAGGCTAATTAATGACCTTCAATAAATTTATTTAGATCATCGGTTGTACTACTGAATGAAAACACATCACTAACAAGATAATAATTGCCTTTATCTACGCAATAATCGTATGCAAATTTTGCATAGGCTAATTTATCATCATCCATACTAAATAATTTACAGATCTCTTTTACCTGGCTAACAGAAATGCAATTGTTTTTTGTTGCCACTTTAGCCGTGCTCATTTTTGTATCTGAAAAAGGTTTAGCTTCAACCGATTGTTTCATTTTATCAAAGCTTGCGGGGCTCATTGCCGCTCTGCAAGCTGTAGTTGCATTAACGTTTGTTGATTCTGCCGGCTGAACGGTTTGGTGAAGGTGATTATGATGTGGTGATGAGCTTGAGGATGATGAAGTACTTGTTACAGTTGTTGATGAGCTCGAAGTTGTGTTTCCATGTGTATCTATGCCGGTTACGTTCATATTCATACCATCAACATTAATATTTACAGCAGCACCATTTGGATTTGAAGCCGTATTTGTATTTACCCGTGTTGTTGATGTAGTTGTGTAATTTGTATTACCGTTAGCAGTTGCAGCTGTATTATAATTACCTGCATTGCTGTTTTCAGCTGTATGATAGGCAACAGTTGGAACACTGCCTGATGAGGCATCGTTTAAAGCAACTTGCCCAAAATAGCGGAGTTTTAATTGTTTTTTCATATCGCGGGTAATTTTTGCGGTATGCTCAAAGCCCGGCTCTAATGCCATGTTTTGTTTTAGTTGAGGTAACGCTATGTCTTCAAATTCAACACGTAAACTAATGTTTGGTGTTACATCGGTTATTTTTACATTGCTTTCGGCCATATTATTTTGTTTAATACCATTTACAAAGGCATAAAATTTATAGCCGTCTTCAGAAAAAACAACAAGGTTTACTTTTTGACTGAACGTAATAAGGCTTAAAAATAACAAGCCTGATAGAATTGATAAACGTGATTTCATATACATATAAGTTTTTAGGTTATATGGTTTTTTACAAGCATTATGCCAAATAAAAAAATAAAGCCGCTAAAGGAGGTCAATGCAACAGGAAAACATGAAAACGCAACATTTATACAAACTTTTCGCCCTTGTTTACTTTCACATCGTTCACAAAGTTGCGGATTTGTTGCTCATCCTGTTTTTTGCAGATCATTAAAACGCCATCGCTTTCAACAACAATGTAATCTTCGAGACCTTGTAATACCACAAGCTTATCTTTTGGCACCTGAACAATACAATTATTGCAATCGTAAGTAATAATGTTCTTACCTACAAGGGCGTTGTGTTTTTTATCTTTTGGTATGTGGGTATATAAACTGCCCCAGGTTCCAAGATCGCTCCAGCCAAAAATACTGGCTCGTACATAAACATTCTTGGCTTTTTCCATTACGCTGTAATCAATAGAGATGTTTTTACAAACGTTATAGGCATTATTTACAAATTCTTTTTCTTTATCGGTATTATAAACATCCCAACCATCTTTAAATACATTGGCTAATTCAGGATCGTGATTTTCTAAGGCTTTAATGATGCTGGCAGTGCTCCAGCAAAAAATACCCGAGTTCCATAAAAAATCGCCACTCTTTAAAAAAAAGTCGGCCATTTCATGGTCAGGCTTTTCAGTAAAGGTCTTTACTTTAAAAATGCGATTATCTTTTTCCTTAACATCGCTCTCTATATATTGTATGTAGCCATAACCGGTATCAGGACGTGTTGGTTTTATACCTAAAGTAATTAAACAATCTTCAGTAGCAGCTTTTTCAAAGCAAGAATTAATAGCCTTAATAAAGGTGTCTTCTTTTTTAATTAAGTGATCGCTTGGCGCCACAATGGTTATTGCTTTTGGGTCGCGCTTATGAATTTTGTAAGATGCGTAGGCCACACACGGCGCAGTATTTCTACGTGACGGTTCACACAAGATATTTTCCTTTGGTAGATCCGGTAACTGTTGAGCTACTAATTCATCATAGGCCCCACTGGTTACGATATAAATATTTTCTTTAGCGCATACTTTAAGCATACGTGTATAAGTATCTTGTAGTAAAGTTTTACCTGTACCTAAAATATCCAGGAATTGTTTAGGATGCTGAGTGGTACTCATAGGCCAGAATCGTGTGCCTACACCTCCGGCCATTATAATTGCGTAATGATGATTCATAGTTAGTTGCGCCACAAAAATATGAAATTATGATGGTTATTTGGTTAAAAAGTTGTAATAACTATTTTATTCCAATAAATTAACTATCTTTGCCCCGTCTTAAAAATCCTCCCGCCATTTTTGTTTTGGCAATGTACATTAACTGCGGGGTGTTTTTAGCAGTTAATGTATAATTAAAACAATTAAAATGACTTTTCAAGAAATAGGTCTTAACGACGACCTTATAAAAGCCGTAACCGATCTGGGTTTTACAACTCCGACACCCGTTCAACAACAAACAATTCCATTATTAGCAAAAGAACCAACCGATCTTGTAGCCCTGGCTCAAACCGGCACAGGTAAAACTGCGGCTTTTGGTTTACCAATCTTAAATTTAATTAATTGCGATAATAAAACCGTGCAGGCTTTAATTTTAGCGCCAACGCGCGAATTATGTATGCAAATTACCAACGATATTAAAAACTACGGTAAATATATGCGTGGTTTTGGTGTTACTGCTATTTATGGTGGTGCACGTATTGATGGGCAAATAAAAGATATTAAAAAAGGCGTTCAGGTTGTAGTTGCTACACCGGGCCGTTTAATTGATATGATAGAGCGTCGTGTCATTAATCTTAATACTGTAAAAATTGTAGTATTAGATGAGGCCGATGAAATGTTGAACATGGGTTTTAAAGATGATCTTGATATTATCTTAAAAGAAACGCCAAAAGAAAAAAACACATGGTTGTTTAGTGCAACTATGCCAAGAGAAGTTGAGCGTATCTCAAAAAATTATATGTCTAACCCTGTTGAAATAAGCACAGGTAAAAAAAATGAAGGTGCAGATAATTTAGAGCATATTTATTACCAGGTACAAGGTCGCGACCGTTATTTAGCATTAAAGCGCGTTGCCGATTATTATCCTGAAATTTTTGGGATCGTATTTTGCCGTACCAAAGCAGAAACACAAGAGGTTGCAGATTCATTAATTAAGGATGGTTACAGTGCTGATGCATTACATGGCGATCTTTCTCAAAGTCAACGTGATTTTGTTATGAAACGTTTCCGTAGCCATACATTACAAATGCTGGTTGCAACAGATGTGGCTGCCCGTGGTATTGATGTAAGCGACGTAACACACGTTATTAATTATAATTTACCTGAAGATGTTGAGAATTACACGCACCGTACCGGCCGTACAGCGCGTGCAGGTAAATCAGGTATTGCCATTGCAATTATCACTTCAAAAGATGGCGGCAAGATAAAAGATATTGAACGTATCATTAAAAAGAAATTCGAGAAAAAAGATGTTCCTAATGGTTTGGATGTTTGTGAGAAACAATTATTTAACCTGGTTCACAAACTTCATAATGTAGAAGTAAAAGATGAGGAGATCGAAAGCTTTTTACCGGCTATTTATGAAGAATTAAAAGACCTTAGTAAAGAAGAATTAATTAAACGTTTCATTAGCGAAGAGTTTAACCGTTTCCACGAATATTATCAAAACGCCCCGGATCTTAATATCCAAAAAGGAGCAGTTGATGGTGCTTTTGGAAGTGGCCGTACAACCCGTTTCTTTGTAAACATGGGTTCTATGGATGGCTTTAACATCAATAGCTTAAAAGACTTTTTAGCAGACAGCGTTAAAGTTCATACACGTATGATCTTTAATATCGATGTAAAAAGCAGCTTCTCTTTCTTCGAAACAGAAAGTAAATTAGTAGATGAGTTTTTAGCCTTAAACGCTAAAGATCTTGAATTTAATAACCGTAAAATTTCGTTAGAAGTTAGTAATCGTCGTATGAAAGATGGCGATGGCGGCGGCGAAAAACGTGGTGGCGGTGGCTACAAAGGTGGTGGCGGTGGCTACAAAAGCAGCGGCAGTGGTGGCGGCGGCGGTTACAAAAGTGGCGGCAGTGGTTACAAGAGTGGTGAGAAACGTGAAGGTGGATTTAAACGTCCAAGAACATCAACAGGTGGAAATTCAGAAAAATCGTCTAGCCGTGGTGGTGAGAAAAGCTATGGAGAAAAAAAATCTTACAGTAGCAGAAGCAGCGAAGGTGGCGAAAAGAAAAAAACATTTGGAAAAAGTAAATTCAGAGATTAATAGATAAAAACTCTTTAAGAAATGCCTAAAATTTCTAAGAAAGCAACTGTTATGCCGGCGTCACCAATTCGTAAATTGGTGCCGTTTGCAGAAACCGCAAAAAAGAAAGGTGTAAAAATTTATCACTTAAATATTGGTCAGCCCGATATTGAAACACCTCCTTCTTTTTTAAACGCAGTAAAAACTGCCGATTTTAAAGTATTAGAATATAGCCACAGTGCCGGTAACGAAAGCTACCGTAAAAAACTGTGTGGCTATTATAAAGAGTATAATATCAATATTGATCATAATGAAGTGATCATTACCTGTGGTGGTAGCGAGGCAATTGAAATTGCAATGCTTACCTGTTTTAATCCTGGTGATGAGATAATTATTCCGGAACCATTCTATGCAAACTATAACGGTTTTAGCTGTGCCGCAGATGTGGTGGTTAAACCCGTTAGAAGTTTTATTGATACCGGTTTTGCTTTGCCAAAGATCTCTGATTTTGAAAAAGTAATTACACCTAACACAAAAGGTATCATGATCTGTAATCCGGGCAACCCAACAGGTTACCTGTATACAAAAGCCGAATTAGAAGCACTTCGTGATCTTGTAAAAAAACACGACCTGTTCTTATTAAGTGATGAGGTATATCGCGAATTTTGTTACGATGATAAAGAATACATTAGTGTGATGCATTTAGATGGTATTGAGAATAATGTTATTCTTTTAGATTCGATCAGTAAACGTTATAGCGCTTGTGGTGCCCGTATTGGCGCTATGATCACTAAAAATAAAGAAGTAATGGCAGCGGCACTAAAATTTGCGCAAGCGCGTTTAAGTCCGCCAAGTTATGGGCAAATAGGAGCAGAGGCTGCTTTGGATACTCCCAAGAGTTATTTTGCGGAAGTGAAAAAAGAATACATTGCAAGAAGAGATTTTGTAATTGAATCTTTAAATAAAATTAATGGCGTGTTTTGCCCTAAGCCAAGTGGCGCCTTTTATTGCATAGCTAAATTACCAATTGATAATGCCGATAAATTTTGCCAGTGGTTATTAGAAGATTTTAATTTAAACCAGCAAACTGTTATGTTAGCTCCTGCAACCGGTTTTTATTCAACACCAGGTGCGGGTATTGATGAGGTGCGTATTGCATATGTTCTGAATAAAGAAGATCTTAAAAATGCAATGGCGTGTTTAGAAGCTGCATTAAAAGTTTATCCCGGTAAAACGAATTAAACTCAAATGAAAGATCTATTCATTAAAACAAGTGTATTTATTGTAATTGGCGTAATCGCTTTTTCTTGTTCGGGTTTGGAAAATGAACCGGAAGTAAAAAAACTAAATACTGATTCAGTATTAAAAGCGAACGAGGATCAGCTCAAGCTCGCAACTCTTGAATTTAAACCAGGTGTAGTTGATATTATCGATATTCCTGAAATGTTAACCATTAGCAAAATTGATTCAGCGCCTATGCGCGATGTTTCTTTTAAAGTTGCCAAAGCATATTCGGTACTTGAAGCAGAGATGAATGAAATTGGTGCATCATTGGATGGAATGCCAGGAATGATCACCTATAATAACGATACCACAAATTTTAAATTTGAATGTGTTCTTCCAATTAAAGAATTACCAAAAAAGCAACCGAGAACATGTAAGATCGTTGTGCTGGAAGCTTGCCCAATGTTGATCTATAATTATTTTGGGCCCTACCAACAATTATTTACAGCTTATAATAAAATAAGAGAATACAATAAAGCTAATGGTCTTGAGCAAAATGGCCCAATGCGCGAATTTTATCTTACCGATCCTACCGTTGAAACAAATCCCGCCAAATGGCAAACGCGTATAATGGTTCCGGTAGTTAAAGTAAAATAACTTTAACGTTAATTCTTTTTAACCTTGTTCTTCATTTATTTTTTTGCAACTTTATTAAAGTAAAAAATTAATTGATAGCTAATGAAAAATTTTTTAGCAAGACAGATTCTTCACACAATATTTTATCCCTTACTTTTTTTAACAGGTACTTGGATCGTTTTTTTTATTGAACGTTACAACGATCTTAATTTCGCAAAGTATGGAATTCTTCCCCGCACCGGCGAAGGTTTAAAAGGTATAATCACTTCTGTATTTATACATGGCGATATTGAACATATTGCTTCCAATTCTATTCCGCTATTAGTATTAGGTATGATGCTTTTTTATTTTTATAAAAAAATTGCCAAAGCAACCTTCATCTGGATCTGGTTAGTAAGTGGTATTTGGCTATGGTTGGGCGGAAGAAATAGTATCGATCATCCAACGTATCACATTGGTGCCAGCACATTAATTTATGGTTTGGCTACATTTTTGTTTTTTAGCGGGGTATTTCGTCGTCATTTACGTTTAATGGTTGTATCTGCTATGGTTGTTTTTTTATATGGCAGTATTATGTGGGGGATCTTCCCTTTAAAAACAGAAATAAGTTGGGAAGGCCATTTATTTGGTGCTTTAGCGGGTGTTTTGGTAGCGTTTAATTACCGTAAGGAAGGCCCACAGCGCAGGTTGTATCATTGGGATGAAGAAGATGATACTGATGATTCGTATCTTATAGAACAGGCGGAGATCCTTGAAAAATTAAAAGAAAATCAGGATCCTAAGCCACAAAATGATGTAATAATCAACTTTATTTACAAGGAAAAAGAGAAGGATGATACCGTTTAGGCTAAATTTTTTTTAGATAAGGTAAAAAATCTTATTTTTGGCTAACTAAAAAATAAGCCTCATGAAAAAATTCCTTTACGTAATTCTTGCATTAGTAGTTGTATACTTAATTCTTGCTTTATTCGGACCAAAAGAAATAAAAGTTGAAAGAACTATTACTGTAAACAAGCCTGTTTTGGTAGTTGCATCTAAACTAACAGATTATAAATTTTATAATGATGAGTGGAACCCATGGTCAGAAAAAGATCCTGCTATGAAAACAACTTACAGAGGTAATTCCGGTGAAGTTGGTCATTTTTATAGTTGGGAAGGAAATAAAGAAGTTGGTAAAGGTGAAATGGAAATTAAATCAATTACTAAAGATAGTATTATACAACGCCTGACACTTGACGGAATGGGCGATTCTAAAGCTTATTATATTTTAAAAGATAATACTACTTCAACAGATGTTACCTGGGGAGTTGTGTTTGAAATAGGTTTTTTAGGAAGACCAATGATGCTGTTCATGAACATGGATAAGATGATTGGGACGATGTACGAAAAAGGACTAGCAAAATTTAAAACCAAAGTAGAAGCTATTAAAGAAGAAGTAAGCATGTCTAACCACGAGGTAAAAGAAATACAATGGGAAGCAAGAACTTTTTTTGGCACAAAGCGTACTAAAATGGATGGAAATAAACTAGCTGCTTTTTTTGGCGAGAACTTTCCAAAAATGTGGGTTGAGTTAGAAAAAGAAAAAATTAAGTCATGTATGTCACCTTGCGGAATTTTTTATTCATGGGATGAAAAAACAATGGCTACAGAATGTGCTGCAGCATTTTGCGTACCAAATGATAAAAAAATAAAAGGTTGGGAAAAATACAGCATTCCTGCTTCACGTGTTTTAATTGCACCACACTATGGCGCACCTGAAAAAAGTATTGAAGCGCATTATGCTATTGATGCTTATATGAAAGAAAATAAATTAGATTACACGTTTGTAATTGAAGAATATGTTACCGACCCAACGCTTGAAAAAGACACGGCACGATGGTTAACTAACATTTATTATATTTTAAAATAAAAATATTTAATAATAAAAAAGCCGCTAACATTTAGCGGCTTTTTTATTTTATATCAGCTCTGATCTATTATTTTCCGTGGCTTTTACCATTTCCTTTTCCTGCACCTTTTTTGTTGCCTTTATCTTTTTTATTCTTGGCTTTTCCTTTAAGCGCATGAAATTCAGCTGAGCCCGGCTTAATACCCATTTCTTTAGCAATTACGCCCCAACCCTTGTCTTTATTTTTAGTATAGGTATCTAAAACAATATCCGGATCTTTTTTTGTAAGTCCCGCAATTTCAAAGGTCATGTAAACATCCGCGGGAGAAAGATCTATTGCAAGCATTTTTTCGATCTTTGGTTCTCCAATATTGAATTCAAGGCTAAGGTCTTTTTTAAAGATGTTAATGTCGGTTTTTGCTTTAACATTAATTGCATTAAGCGAAGCGTCTAATTCAGTATCACCCGATTTTGCTTTTACAGAAAAGTTTTGCGCACTAAGACACATGCCAATATTTAATATGGCAAATAAAAATACATGTTTTTTCATAAAGGTTTGATTTAAGGTAAATGTAAAGAATAAAATAGTTGTATCAAAATATTACCCTTCCAGCTTTTTAAATGCTTTTGGCAATTGATCAATCACATCGCTTATTAAAATACTTTCTATGCTTTTTTTCTTAATGCTCAAATCGGCCGAGTAGCCGTGAATGAACATGCCCATTAGTGTTGCTTTTGGCGCACTATAACCCCTGCTAAGTAAACCTAAAATAATTCCGGTTAAGGCGTCGCCACTTCCACCTTTTGCCAAACCGGCGTTGCCACTTGAATTAAAAAAAACAGAACCATCAGGAAAAGCTACCGTGGAATGCGCACCTTTTAAAAGAAAAATGCAATTGTGTTTTAACGATAAATGTTTTAATGTTTTTATTTTTTCAAAGTCATTGTCATGTTTGCCAGCTAATCTTTCAAACTCTTTTGGATGAGGTGTTAAAATTGTTTCGGCAGGTAAAAATTCCATCCAGGTTTTATTTTCTGAAAGAATATTTAAACCATCGGCATCAATAATTAATTTACCAGTATAATATTGCAATAATTTTTTTAATACGATCTGGGTTTCTTCCTGCGTGCCAACGCCGGGGCCAAAACCAATCGCATCATAATTTTCAGGTTTATCAATTTCAGAAATAAATTCCTCGTTCGTATCTTCCACCGACATTGCTTCAGGTAAATATTGGAGTAACGCATCGGTTGTACTTTTATTTGAATGTACTGTTAACAATCCCGCACCACTTCTTAAGCAAGCTTTAGCGCTTATTAATGCTGCACCGCTTTTACCTTTGCTGCCTGCTAAAAGTAAGGCATGACCAAAATCGCCTTTATGCGAAAACTTATTTCTTGGTTTTAAAAAAGAAACAACGTCTCGTTTTGTGAGATAATAAAAATTTGTGAATTGCGCATTCATAGCCTGCGGACTTAAACCAATATCCAACACCTCAAATTCGGGAACGTAATTTTTATTTTCAGCAAACAAAAAAGCAAGTTTTGGAAATTGAAAAGTTAAGGTTAGAGATGAATGAATAATAATTTCATTTCCTTTAGAGCTTTCGTCAGGAAATAATCCACTGGGAATATCAATACTTATTATACGATTAAAATTGGCGTTGATAAAACTCACAGTTTCTTTTAAAAGTCCGTCAATGGTTTTGTTAACACCAGTGCCAAGCAGCGCATCAATAACAACGTAATTTTTATGCGTGATCTTTTCTTTAAGATCCTCTAAAGAATTTATTTCTGAAATTTTTGTGCCGAAAGTTTCTTTTAGCTTATTATAATTTATCCCAGCATCAATACTGAACGTATCCGTATAATTAATTACAAATACATTGCAATTAAATCCTCTTTCTAATAATAACCTCGCAATTGCAAATCCATCCCCGCCATTATTTCCTTTTCCGCAAAAAACAAGTAGTTCGTCTTCAAGGCTTGTTAATTTCATTATGCGTTTTAAGCAAGCCATTGCCGCACGCTCCATTAGATCAATAGAAGCAATAGGCTCATTGGCAATTGTAAACTCGTCAATTTGTTTTATTTGTTCGGCTGAGAAGATTTTCATAAAAATTATTCTAGTTGGGATGTCAGGTAAAGGTACAAAATGTCGAAGTAAACTTTATGAAGATATAGTCGATTTAATCGAATTTTCATCAGATGTTAACGAATTTTCATTAGAAACCATAAGACCTTCTATATAACTTTAATTAGCTCTATTTTTGTTTTCTAAATTACTTTAATCAAAAACAATGAAAAATCAATTATTTTTAATTCTGTTATTGGCGATAACTTTTACAAATTATCGCTCACAAGTAGTAAGTACTTTTGCGGGTTCTGGCTTTTCGGGTTCAGTTAATGCGATTGGGGCCGCTGCTAGTTTTAATAATCCATTTGGAGTTTGTTCTGATCCAAGTGGAAATATTTATGTAGCTGATAATGGTAATCATAAAATACGCAAAATTACCCCTACGGGCCTTGTTACAACTTTTGCAGGCTCTGGCCTTGGGGGTTCAACAGACGGTCTTGGGGCAGTAGCCAGTTTCTCAAATCCCACTGGAGTATGTTCTGATGCAAGTGGAAATATTTATGTTGCAGATAACAATAATCATAAAATTAGGAAGATAAGCCCCATCGGTCTTGTCACAACACTAGCTGGATCTGGCACTATTGGTGCAGCAAATGCTACCGGCACGCTTGCTAGTTTTTATAATCCAACTGGAGTTTGTTCTGATGCTAATGGAAATATTTACGTGGCAGATAATAACAACAATAAAATAAGA
Organism: Bacteroidota bacterium; assembly: GCA_013816615.1. Taxonomy (GTDB): domain Bacteria; phylum Bacteroidota; class Bacteroidia; order B-17B0; family Aurantibacillaceae; genus Aurantibacillus. Next base: position 1,274 of record JACDED010000134.1, on the reverse strand, counting down.
AAAATAACTCCTGCGGGAGTTGTAACAACACTGGCGGGATCCGGTTCAATTGGTGCCGTAGATGCAGTTGGTACTTTGGCTAGCTTTCATTTCCCTTATGGACTTTGTTCAGATGGTGTAGGGAATATTTATGTAGCTGATAGTTATAACCATAAAATAAGGAAGATTACATCAACAGGTACCGTAACAAATTTAGCAGGTTCAGGAAACATAGGTGCTGTTGATGCTACAGGAATCTTAGCAAGTTTTGCATACCCAATTTCTGTTAGTTCCGACGCATTTGGCAATGTTTATGTGGCAGACTTCAATAATCATAAAATTAGGAAAATAACCACTTCAGGAACAGTAACAACATTTGCTGGTTCTGGGACACCAGGAGCGGTAGATGCTATAGGTGTATTAGCCAGTTTTAGTAATCCGGCTGGTATATGTTTAAACCCAGTGGGTGATATTTATATTGCAGATGCAGGTAATCATAAAATTAGAGAAATCACTTTGTGCGTTGCTCCATCAGCACCAACAAATACAACAAATATATCTAATACACAGATTTGTTTTGGTAACAGCACTACTTTATCGGCAATTAGTTCGGGAACTATCAACTGGTATTCTACCCCAACTGGTGGTTCTTCGATAAATACAGGCGTAAATTTTATCACTTCAAATACTTTAAGTGTTGGTTCTTACTCCTACTACGCAGAGGCTACAACTTGCACCAATAGCGCAAGCAGAACGCTAATATCCTTTACGATAAACGCTTTGCCTATAGTAACGGTTAATAGTGGTTCAATTTGTTCTGGTCAGTCGTTTACTATTACACCTAATGGCGCAAATACTTATACTTTTCAAGGAGGCAGCGCAATTGTTAATCCGACATTAACAACAAGCTATACAATAGTTGGAACAAGCACAGCGGGTTGTATTTCTCAAACATTTGCCACATCAAGTTTAACAGTTTATGCAAATCCAATAGTAACAGCAGTTAGCAATGCTTCATTGATATGTATTGGTCAAACAACATCTTTAACAGCAGGCGGAGCAATTTCTTACTCATGGTCCACAGGTGGTTCGAGTAATATTGAAGTTGTGACACCAACTGTTACAACTATTTATACAGTTACTGGCATAGATTTAAATGGTTGTTCTAACGTAAACCTTCGGGGAACCACGCCTTGACTGCTTCTTAAATCCGGCATAGCTTTGCTGAATAAACATAATAGTAAAGCTATGAAAAAAAATCAAGCACTACAGGAGGCAAAATTGGCGATGATACG
>JACDED010000133.1:1805-12251 GCA_013816615.1 Bacteroidota bacterium | reverse complement strand
ACCTGATAGTGTAATTGCAGGATTATTTATGCAAATTGTTTGATTTGATCCGGCAAGAGCTGTTGTAGGAGGCTGATCTACTCCAATACTTATTGTAGTTGTGCCTGGGCAGCTTCCTACCACTCCGCTAACTGTATAAGTTGTTGCAACGATTGGTGTAACTATAATGCTTACTGAATTTTGATTTGTATTCCAGGTAAACGTATTTATTCCTCCAGCAGTAAGCGTTACAGAACCTCCTGTACATACACTTGGGGCCGACGCGGTGATACTTGCGTTTACAGGGGCCGCAACGTATATAGTTGCAATATTTGTTTTTATGCAACCAAAAGAGTTTGTACCTGTAACAGTATAAGTTGTAGTGATTGGCGGAGAATCAATAATAGAATTTGTTATTGCACTTGTACTCCATGTATAACTGTTGGCGCCACCTGCAGTTAATGTTGCCGTTCCTCCTGTACAAATAACCGGGTTGTTTACAGTAACGGTTGGCAATGGATTTACACTGACCTGAATGGTTTTTGAGCCTATACAAAAACCTGTATTGCCGCTTAGTGTATAGGTAGAATTAATAACAGGCGAAACGCTTATAGTTTGTGTTGTTGGGCCTGTACTCCACGTATAAGTTGGAGAACCGGAACCTGTTAAAGTAAGACTGCTACCCTTGCAAATTGCAGTTGTTGCACTTGAAATTACCATTGTTGGCGTAGAAAAAACATTAACATTATATGTACTTGTTTTAACACAACCATTTGTTCCGGTACCGGCAACACTGTAAATAGTTGTAATTGTAGGTGTGGTTACCATAACTGTAGCGTTTGACCCGGTACTCCATGTATAACTTGATGCGCCGGAAGCTGTGAATGAAATAGGACTGTTAGCGCAGGCAACAGTAGTACCCGTTATATTTACAATAGGCAATGCCGCAACCGTTATGGTTTTTTGAGCGCTGTTAGGGCACCCATTAGCATCTGTACCGGTTACATTATAGGTTGTATTAATTATTGGATTAACAGAGATCGCAGAACCATTTGAACCTGTGCTCCAGGTATAAGTAGAAGCACCATTTGCTGTTAATGTTGTTGCGTACGTTGAACAAAGTGTATTTGCTCCTGTAATATTTAATGTTGAAGCTGTGAAAGGAATAACGGATATTGTTTTAACAGCCACATTGCTACAACCTGTGCCATTTATGCCTGTTACGGTATATGTTGTTGTAACTGTTGGGTTAACTAAAATTGTTGGCCCTGTTGCCGAAGTGCTCCAGCTATATGAATTTGCACCACTAGCTGTTAAAGCTATTGTTGAGCCAATACAGGCAGTATTTAATCCGCTGATAGATATAACAGGAGCTTTGCTTAATAAAACACCAATTGCAGAAGAAACAATATCTAATGCGCCGTCATTATTAAAATCCTCGGCTACATATGCACTTCCATTTCCACCTAAATAATAACTTGTGGAAAGTGAAAATGTGCCGTTGCCATTGCCTTTTAAAATCCTGGTACCTATAGAAGCTATAGCAATATCAGTATTACCATCGTTATTAAAATCGCCTGTAACTAAACCATCCGAAACAGTAGATCCTAATGCATATAGGATATTTGATGTGAAGTTTCCGGAAGCGCTGCCAAGCAAAACAGAAAGATTACCTCCGTAACTATTTGACACAGCAATATCGGGATGACCGTCGTTATTAAAATCAGCTGATTTTTGATCCTGAGAACTAACTCCCAGGGAATAACTTGTAGCAGCGCTAAATCCTGAAGCACCATTGCCAAATAAAACAGTCAAAGTTTCTGCACCTCCGCAGCTACTCATAATAGAAAGATCAAGATGTGAGTCATTATTAAAATCTTTTGCAATAACAATTGAAGGACAATTTCCGGCACTAAAACCAGCAGATGATGCAAAACCAGCATTACCGTTTCCTAAAAGTGGCCATACAGTATTATTACCATAGTTAGTAACAACCAGGTCAATTTTTCCATCTTCATTAAAATCACCTTTATCCAACCCACCTGCATAAGGAATACCAACTCCCGAAAAATAAGAAAAAGTGCCACTGGCGCTTCCTTTATAGATAAATACACCAAACGCCATGCCCGACACCGCAATATCTTTGTATCCATCATTATCAAAATCACCGGAAACCATCATCGCCGGACTTGCAGGTACAGTAAACGATGTGATCTTATTTAGTTTTCCATTATTGTTTCCTGCATATATAGATACTTTTGCTGAATCATAATCAAGCACCGCAACATCTTTTTTGAGATCATTATTAAAATCATCGGATATAATTCGCGAAGCTCCAGGATTATCAATAGTTTCAAAATTATCACTCGAATTAAAATCTCCACTGCCTTTGCCTTTAATTATAACCAAACTGTTGGATGAGTTAATTTCTGCAATGGCAATATCTACGTTACCATCATTATTATAATCCGCAATACCATGAATATTTATGTATTGTTTTCCTACCGCAAAAAAAGAAGCTGTGCCAAATCCACCGGTACCATTACCTAAAAATCTAAACGCACCGGTATAATTTAATCCTACCAGGTCGGCATTACCATCATTATTAAGATCTTTACTTATTATTTTAAAAGGGAGATTACCTGCGTAAATATTTGTGGCACCTGAAAAAACACCCGCACCATTATTAGTATATGTTGTAATTGTTTTTAAACTATAATTTGCAACCGCAAGATCTAAATAACCATCATTATTAAAATCGCCGTCTGTTATAGACTTTATGCTGGTACTTGGTGCTAAATAAATCACAGGTGCTAAAAAATTACCTGTACCATCGTTAAATAGTACATTAATAGCAAGTGAGTTCGTTGCAATGATATCAAGATAGCCATCATTATTAAAATCTTTGTTTATAACGCAACCATCCGGAATATTTGCACCCAAAGTATAACTCGCAGATGGATTCATGTAACCAAAAGTATTGGTTTGAAAAACTGAAATAATTTTATTTGCTGTTGCAAAGGCATCAGTTTTGCCATCATTATTAAGATCGTTAAAAAAATTACTGGTGGAAGATATAAAACCATTAGAACCATTTGCAATAAACGTACAATTACCAGTTCCTAAATAAAGTTGGATTGAACTTGAATACATAAGAGCAATATCCTTTTTTCCATCGTTATTAAAATCGCCCGTTGCCACTTTGAATGGAGTTCCAACTGATTGACTAAAGATTGGACCATTAAAACCACCTAAAGTATTGCCCGGAAGCACAGTAAGATTTCCGCCTGCGGCACAAAAAAGATCAATTATGCCATCATTATTAAAATCAGCTAATAAAATATTGCTTATAGCACCTCCAACAGTAAATGTAACAGGTATTGAATAATTTGCAGAACTGTTACCATAGTAAACATTGATGTTTGTACCTGTTATATTATCCCTTGAAATAATATCAAGGTAGCCATCGTAATTAAGATCAATAGACTCAAGTCTATTAAAATTAGCAATCCCATTTAAATAAAAATCGTTATCACTTAATCCATTAAAGCAAAATGGGTTTTGAGACCGGCTTTTAAACGAAAGAATTATTAATAAACTAAAAAGATAAGGTCTTATAAATCGCATGTTTTATTTAAAGAATAAATATAGAAAAAAAATCGTTATCCTTATGGTACATTAACCCCAAGTTCATCAATAAACCTCAAACTTTTTTTCAGACTTTGCTTTTTCAAGCAACTGAAATTTGTATTGGTTAATGAGTTCGGTTTTCTTTTTATTGATAATAAAATTTTTAATGTTCTGTCTTTCAAAATTAAGAGGAGATAAACCGTTCTTTACCTTTACTTCTTTTATTCTTAAGTAATAATAATACAGATCGTCGCTAAACTCAATAACCCTACCCTGTGTTAAATTAAAATCAGGCTGATCGCGCAGCTTTGGCATTTCTTTTTTAATATCATCAAGATAAAGCCAGGTACTATCGTTCATGAAAAAATTTTCTGCATTCTGAGAAGCGAGTGTTTTTAATGGTTCCACATCTTTTGGCTGATAAACATATGAGCGTAACAAACGTTTTATTTTTTCGAGGCCTGATGCCTTTATCGGAATCTTAAAATAATGTACTTTAACGATATTTTCTTTCAGAATAAAATTATCTTCATGATCGCTGTAGTATTGTTCGATCTCTCTGCGGGTAATATTGGTATCTAAATTTGCTTCGATCAGTTTGGTTTGATAGATATAATTTACCAATGATCTTTTATAATCTTCAACCTGTTTATCTACATCAATTTCATCTTCATTTAATTTGCTCATCCCTTCCTGGTAAAAAAGCGATTCAATTGCCCAATTCTCAATTGATTTTTTTGCCAAAATAGCACTATCTTTTATTGATTCAACTGCAATGTAATTCTCTTTATAATCATTAAGACTTAACACTTCATTGCCCGCCTTTGCAACAGGTTTGGATACAATTTCTTCTTTCTCGCTTCCTTTATTACAGGAAACAATAAACAAGCAAATAAATATGTAAATACTAAAACGCATTTGTACTTTAAAAGTAATTTAATTTTTTATAACATTATCAAAAACTTTTTCCCAAAAAGTTTTGCCAAATAATACACTAAAACCCACTTGCACGTAAGGCCCCGGGTTTAATGCAAATTGGGTTGGTATGCCTTCTGTTTTTGTGTATTTAATATTTTGATAAAAAACATAGCCACCTTCTATTCTGCCAACCAAAGTTTTTGAAAATTTATACCTGAAATTAGCATACGCCAACCCTGCTAAATAGTTCATGTTCTTGCGTTTTGCAACATACATAATTCCGTTTCTATAACCATCAAAGCTTGCACCAACTGTAATAAGTAAATTTTTATCGTTTTTATATTGAAGATTTATTTGTGCGGGCAATGTATAATTAAAAACAAAGTGTTTACCAATGGGTTCGCTTCCTCCAAAAAAAGGTGAAGGAATTAATAAGCCATCGCTATACGTTGCTGCAATACCATAAAAAAAATTGCGGCGTAAGCCTCTTAAATGTAGCTGGCCAAATAAAGCAGAAAACCTTGGCACTGCATTATCAATTGTTTTATCCTGCTCGGCAATAGTTATTGTGGCAGAATAAAACTGCACGCGATACTTTTTTGAAAGACGTAAACCTAACACGCCTGCCGTTACATTAGCAATGTTTTTTTGGGGAAGACTATCAAAGCCAATGTTTATTTGCCTGGCTGTGAGTCTTACAATACCTAGTGTTTGCGAAGCTTTAAAGCGCACACTGTTATTTATGATGTCTTTTAGTTTTATGCTTTTCAGATCGAGCTTAACATCGGCACTAAACTTTGTTTTAATAGGAAAAGTAAAAACACCATTTACTTTTTTTTGATTAAAAACACCAGTTGTATCACTAAACTTTGAATCAAAAATGTATTTGGATTCTACTCGTATACGCGGCCTGAAAAGCTGCTCTATTTGTTCTACTTCAAAGGTTTGGGCTTTGGCTACTTGCAATAAAATTATCACAAAAAGAAAAATGAAAAAACACTTGGTGTTTTGAAAACGTCTCGACTCCGCTCGACGTAACACTAAACCGTCATTGCGAGCGATAGCGAAGCAATCTAGCACACAGGGGTTTGAGATTGCTTCGTCGTTGCCTCCTCGCAAAGACGAAATTCGACATTTTAACCTTTCGCCTGAAATTATACCGTCAATCAACTTTTCGTGTGACAAAAAAATATTTACTATTTGTCTTTCCATGTAAAAAAAAACCGGCTACTTTAAAGTTTTAAGGCAGCCGGTTCATTAATTTTTTTTTTAATTATTTAATAGTAGCTATTACGTCTTTATTAACTGTAACAATATATTTCTTTTTTAAATAGTCTAACCATTCTTTTTCTAAATAGTTTTGGTAATCTGCAGTTACCAATCCACGGCTTTCGGCCAATGTTTTAGGCGTTTTTGGTAATACTTTATTTATAACGATTACAAAAGTTTTCTTTTCTTTTTCGTCAATAATATCTTTTTCAACCACACCGGCTTTCCAGTTATTATCTACATTTTTGTTCTCGCCTTTTAAATAAGTAACGTTTTCAACGCTTAAGTTTAATTGAGAAGGTTTGTTGATCGTTTCTATAATTTCTTTTTCAGTTTTACCGGCCTTTAACATTTTTCTTACGTCTTTAGCAACTTTATCGTTTAAGCATTTGTAAGTTGTAACCTCAGCACGCTCGCCCCATAAATAACTGTTTTTCTTCTTCTCGTAAAATTCTTTTAAGCCGCTTGTATCTTTTACTGCTTTGCTCCATACTTTTTGATCAGTAAGATCGAACAATAAAATTCCATCGCGGTATTCGCGTAATAAATTTCTAAAGTCAACATATTTTTTCTCAAGCTGAGTATCTTCAAAATTTACAATGCTTTCTTCTACCCAGGTTTTGTAAATGCCTTTCATAATTTCATTTACATCTGTTGGACTTCTAAATGTCATTTGTGTTTCTAAGAATTTAGCGAAATCGTTTTGAGTATATGATTTACCACCAAGGTTAAAGATCTCTTTATTACCTAATTTTTCAGCGCGTGCTGCAGACCATGTAGCCTTTAGATATGTAGAGTCCATTATTTTTGTGAACTCATCACGGTTCTTTAAATTCTCTTTAAAGTTATTGTCTTTTTTAACGCGCTCAATTAAAGCAACACGACCCATTTGCGTGCGGGGATCACGTGAAACGCGTGTTTTTAATTCATTTTTTATTTCACTAAATGCAGGTACACCTTTCTTTTCGTTAAGTTTAATAATATGCCAGCCGTATTGTGTCATAACGGGTTCGGTATAGTCACCGTTTGCTTTTAATGCAAAAGAAGCATCTTCAAAAGGTTTTGGTCTTCTGCCATCGCTTTTAAATGGCTGTAACTGTCCGCCTCTCTCGCCTGTTTGTTTATCATCACTAAACTGACGCGCTAACTCTTCAAAATTCTGGCCGCCTTTTAATTTTCCGTAAAGCTCATCGATCTTGGTTTTTGCGTTTGTTTTATCCTGCTCTGTTGCATTTTTAGGAAATGCAGCCATAATGTGAGAAACGAAAACTTCTCCACGGCTTTCGCGCTTATCGTAAACTTTTAAAATGTGGTAACCAAAACGTGTTCTTACAACCTGGCTAACATCACCAATTTTAGTAGTGTACATTGCTGTTTCGTATGGATAAATAAGATCAAATGCGGTACGGTAGCTAAGATCACCTTTATTATCTACTACAGAAGGATCATCACTTGTTCTTGGAGCAATATCCATAAATTTATCAGTAGCATTTTTATAATAATCTGCTAAATATTTTACTGAATTTAATTTTGCTTTGTAGATAGAACTATCTTTTCCTTTTAAATTTTTAGAAACTTCACTTTGATTTTTTAATAGTTTCTCGTAGTTAGCGATCTCGGCAGTTGTGGGCATTTTACCTAATACCGCATTGCGGATAAGATGAATGCGTGTCCAACCTTCCAATGTATCTTTTGGTAAAGCTGTTTCGTCTATTCTCACTAAAATATGACTTGAGCGCACTTCTGTTTTCATGCGTTCGTAAGCTTCGTTAAGAAGGCTTTCGTTTGTATTTTTATCTGTAAGATACGGCGCTGCCAATTGACGACGGTATCCTGCTAATTCATTTTTAAATGAAGTTAATGTATCCAGGCCCATACTTTCAGCTTCGAATACTTTGCTTTTGAAAAGCGAAAACAGATCAACGTATTCGTTAACCGATTTAGTAGTGTTATTTACTTCTTTACCATTGTTTTTACGGTAAACGGCTTCAAATTCAGATTTTGAAATTTGCTTACCGTTGATCGTCATCACTACAGGTTCTTGTGCTTTACTGTAATTCACAAAAGCTCCCAGAGCTAAAGCAAAAGCAACAACTTTATTCATTTTCATAACTTATAATAGTTTTATTTTTTTGTTTTATACTTAACGCCATTTTTCTGCATGGTTTATCACACATTAAATTTGCAAGGCAAAATTAGTTTTTTTTTTATAAAAACGACTATTTTATTAGCTCGGCTAATTTTTCGTCAAGAGCAGCACCACGCAGGTTTTTTGCTACAATTTTACCCTCTTTATCCAACAATAAATTTTGAGGAATGCTTGTAATGTTATAGATCTTACCGGCTTCGTTACCCCAGCCTTTTAGATCACTAACGTGTGGCCAAGTTAAATTATCTTTTTGAATAGCTGCCATCCAGGCTGCTTTATTTGAATCGAATGAAACACCAAACACAGTAAAGCCTTTATCTTTAAAACGGTTATATGCAGCCACTACATTTGGATTTTCCTGGCGGCAAGGGCCACACCAGCTAGCCCAAAAATCTACCAATACATATTTTCCTTTAAAATCATTTAAACTAATTGATTTACCTTCAGGAGATGCTTGTGCAAAATTAGTGGCTTTATTACCGATCATTGTGCCTTTAAGAGCTTCCACGCGTTTTGAAGCCAGTTTAATAAACTTAGTATCCTCAATGCTTTTATCTACATAACTTAAGGTTTCAATAACAGTTTCCATTGGAATGTTTGGGTTGTTAAGGTCATTGTAGATAATGAAACCGCTTACAGCTGATTTTGGATGTGTTTTAACAAAGTTTTTTAAGCCGTCGATGAATTTACCATTAAGTCCTTGAAACTCGTCGCGGATCCTATTCATAACCGTTGCATCGTTTGTTTGTGCGGCAGTGTTATAATCAGATTGCATTTGTTGTTGTTGCGCAACAAATGCGTTTATCATGGCGCGGTATTCTAAATAATCTTTTTGTGTTTGCCCGCCGGTAACTGTAGAAAAGGCAATAGAATCGGCAACTATAACTGCTTTTTGAGGTTCAGCATCTGCAAAAAAGATATAATTTGGTTGTTGATTAATATCGTTGGTTAAAGTAAACCAATACATGTTAGGATCTACACTTTTTACGTTGAATGCAAATTTACCATTGGTGATCTTAGCAGAATCTGTATAATTCTTTTCGTCCCATTTATGATGCATGTAAATTGTTTTACCAAAATAATTATTGATGGTTCCATCAATTTTTACATTGAATGTTTTTGGCTGGCTTTGTTTTTGAGAATAAGCACTTGTAAAGGCTAAAAACGGAATAAGTATAAGAAGTTTTTTCATGTAATTAGGTATACAACAAATATACCAAAGCTTTAAGTTAATTGATTTTGTTTTAGAAATTTTAACAACAAAAAACCCTTCAATTTCTTGAAGGGTTTTTAAATTTTTTATGCTGTTAGAAATGCCATAGGTCATGCTCCCATCTAAAGATATCCATCTTTATACGATCGGATTCGAGCAAGGCATCTATACCTCTTGAGTATTCGTTGATATTTCTACCATACACGTTTGTCTCTTTGGTAATAGTACTTGCGAATTGCCGTTTCCAGAATATATCTTCAAACGTTCGGCGTTCACTATCATTTTTAGTATTAAATACTTCATGCTTTGCAAAGAACGGACGGCATGATGGGAAGTACAACCAAAACTGTTCTCTTAAAGCTTCTTTCTCATCATCATAAGTAAATACACCCATCCCGACGATACGCACTTCCAAAACCGATTTTTGCTTGTCAAAGAACCAATCTTCTTTTAACCTGAATGTCCGAATTTGCCTTAAGATAGTTAACGAATCGCATTGGAAGATCTTGATAACAACTTCTTCCCCTTCAGGAGTATAAGATGTTTGATCCGCAGAGTCACATTTTTTCAGTTTATCGCGGATAGCAGATAATTCTAAAGGAATTTGAAATTCTTCATCATTAAATGCAATTACCTGACCTTGCAAAATATATTTAGCAAGCACCTGGAAAAGAGACATTCTACCTGAAACAAATTCAACCGGGTAATAAAGAGGTTGATTTATCTTTTCACGCATATCAACATCACGCCACACACGTTTTTCCCAGGTAACATCACCTTCACGAAGGTGTGTGTAAGGAATGAAACGACGGTTTACTGCATTTTCTTTATCATAGATACCATCTTTGTAGTCGCCAGGTTGAAAAATACCTTGCTGCGCAGATGCGGCTAATGATAAGATCGTTAATATGGCAAAAAATAGATTTTTCATATTATTTTACTTTTAAAGTTACACCCGGGATATTTCTAATGGTTCCGTCTGGGCCTTTAGCCTTAACGTTCTCAAAGAAGATCTTGCTACCAACACCCGCTGAGTTTAAAATACCTCTTGCCTCGGAGTTTACACTGTTACCAGAGCATACTACTGACTTCAAAGCACCTTTAACAACAGCACTTAATTCGAATGAGATAACAATAAATTTAGCATCAAAGTCAAAACCTGCTAATTCAGCACCAACACCACCAATTTGTCCTAGCTCCACTTTTTTAACCTCAACGTTACCTGTTTTACCGCCCACTTTAGCAACCGGATCAGGAATTTTCTTAACACGTACTGCTTGCGCAGGAC
>JACDED010000133.1:0-1795 GCA_013816615.1 Bacteroidota bacterium | reverse complement strand
GCGCAGGACCTTGTGATTTACCTTTAGCCGAAACGCTTACCATACAAGTTCCAGGGCTTGTTGCTCTCACAACAAATTTACCATTTGAACCGGTTTTAGTAGCACCACAACCAGATAAATTAACCTGTAATTCAGTTGGAGATACACCCGCCGCAGAAACCTGGATAGGATTATCAACACCAATATACATTACATTCATTTTTGTTAACTGAACCGCAACTGCAGGAGCAGCAACCATGTAAGCCGCATGCCAAGGATAGTTCTCAAATGTACCATCAGGTTTTTTAAATCTGATAATACCATTAATTTTTTGCTCACCCTGACCGCTTGTATTAGCCGAGTATTTACCCATACCATCTTTAATCTCAATGGCTGAACCACCAGTACCACTTGCAGAGTCTCCATTTAATAACACCTGCATTTGATCAGCTGTCATAGCGCTTGATGAAGCTGCCAAAAAGATATCAGCCGTGAAAGGTTGACCAGCCTGAATATAAGATGATGGAGCAATTACCTTTGCAGATAATTTATCAAATTTGATAGCTAATTTACCACTTGCACCAGAGAAGATGTTTAATAATTCTGCTTCGGTGTTTTTTAAGTCGGCTGCCATTTTGTTAAAGTTACAAACGATAGCTGCCATTGGTAAGTGATAAAAATTCTCAACTTCCCAGGTCATAGTTACACCGTCTTCTTTTTCGCCGGAAGCAACAGGTTTTAAAGCCTGTACTTTTCTTTTTAACGACTCATAATCTTCAGGTAATAACTTTGTTTTTGGATTAGTTTGCATTCCATCCAATAAGCTCACAAGGTTAGAAACTAATTTTTCCATTTTACCTTTTAATTCCTGAGCAGTTAAAGGCCCGTTAATTGGAGCGCTTGGTTCTGCAACACCTAATACACGTGAAGGATTATCGTAATCATCGATCCTTTGTGCAAATTTTAAGTGAACAGTATCCGCTTTAGTTGTTTCTTCAGAAGCACCAATTACATTATACTTAACCTGGTCAACATAAGTTTCCATTTCTTTAAGCATTTTTTGAGCTTCTTTCGCTTTCTCGAAATACCCTGCCGCAGCAGGATTTCCATTGATAGTATGTTCGAAAGATTCGGTTACACGTTTGTTATTTTCCGCTAAATTTTCGCGGCTTTTTTCCATACTTTCATTTACGGTAATGTAACCCCTTAATATTTGTTTTGAAACGTTCATAGCCAGAAGTGCTGTGAGTACAAGGTACATCATACCAATCATCTTCTGTCTAGGGGTTTCTTTGCCTCCGCCTGCCATTTTTTAAATTCTGTTTTATTTGTTGTTAAACAATTTGATAATTAAATAATACTAATTCGCTATTTGGTTACAAACGTAGATTAACCTTTGTTAAAGTTCATAGCACTTAACATGTTGCCATAAACTGTATTTAACGCAGTTAAGTTAGTTGATAACTGAGACATTTCCTGGCGATATTTTTTAGTATCATCAACAGAATCATGTAAGTTTTTCATTAGGTCATGTAACCCATCATAAAACTTAGAAGTTGCATCTAAATGTGTTTTGCTGCCTTGTAATTGTAACTCATAAGTTGCATTTAAAGCAGATAAGTTTTTAGATACTTTATTTAATGATTCACCAATTGAATAACCGGCATCGTTAGAGTTTGCAAGATCTGACATTGAAGCAGCAGCTTTTTGATATGTATCAGCTAATGTAGAAACATTTTTAGATGCATTTTTAACGCTGTCAACGTATTCGTTAGTTGCAACAGTTGCATTACTGATATCAGCCATTTTAGTAGCA
>JACDED010000013.1 GCA_013816615.1 Bacteroidota bacterium | reverse complement strand
CTGATGACCAAGCGCTGAGGCAAGAAAACTTTTACCAATACCGGTGCTGCCGGTGATAATGATATTCTCTTTGCGTTTAATAAACTCACAATTTGCTAGACGAAGAACTTGGTTTTTATCTACCCGGTTATTGTCAAAACTAATTTCTTCCATACTAGCCTTGTAGCGGAAGCGAGCAGCTTGAACGGTTCGATCAAGCTTTCGGTTATAACGTTCGTCCCATTCTGAGTCTACGAGGTGAGAGACCATTTCATCAGGAGTAAATTTTTCATTTTTCTCTGATTGTTGCGTAAGATGGAAGGCTCTAGCCATTCCAAGAAGTCGCATCTGTTTCATTTTGTTTAAGATTTCGTTCATGTTGTTTTGTTTTTTAGGTTATTGTTTTTATTTAATTATTGATAATAGGTTCCGCCGCGGATGTTATCGTGCGTCGGCATTAATGCGGGTTCGGGGTCTTCATCATATTTATCCAGATTGTTTTTTAAGATGTCATCGATGATCTTGTAATTGTAATAGCCAATCTCGTGAGCCCGCTTGCAAGCCTTAATAAGCCTGTTATTCCCAACACGTTTTGCAAAAGATAAAATACCCATGCAGGATTTATATGCTTGCTCAGGATGTTGTTTTTTTGCAAGAACTTCTTTTATATACTGTTCAACAACAGCATCAATGGCCTTTGCTTTCTCTATAAAAAACGTAGGGCTCCACTCAGTAACATAACGATGTTGTGGCGGCATGTGCGAGGGATCTGTACTGTAATTACCCCGGCTTCGCACTCTTGTATGTGTTGCTACAAGCTCATATTGATCAAACAGATTTACTTGTGAACGTGAGTATTGCATCTTTAGTTTCTTGCCAATAAGTTCATAAGGCACGCTGTAATGGTGTTGATCCTCGGTAAGGTAAACGTGCGCAAACTTGGTAACCGTTACTTGTTTTATTTTTCTGATTTCGTAGCCTGTTTCACATAATGGATGAAGTGCTGGGAGTTCCATTATCCATTGATCGGTTCTGGAACATTCCTTTCCAGTAAGAGGAGCGTCATTGAGGGCGGCCAGATGCGTGGCTATAAGCTTATTAAGCTCGCTTAGAGGCATTATCTCTTTCTCGGGCAGATTAGTATATATCTTTTGATACGATAGCTTTACCATGTTCTCTACATGCGCTTTATCTTGCGGCTTGCGTGAACGTGCAGGAAGAATGGCGATGCCATAGTGATCAGCAAAGGCTTTGAAGTTCTCATTCACAGTGGGTTCATAATTACTTGCCTTGAACACCGCTGACTTTAAATTATCGGGAACAATAGCCAAAGGCACACCTTTAAAATAATGCAATGCGTTCTCACAGGCGGCAATAAATTCTTCGATGGTTTGATTATGCATGGCCTCCACATATGCATATTGACTCCAGCCAAGAATAGCTACAAAAACCTGCGCGTTTTTTATTTCGCCTGTATCTGTATCAACATAAGGCAGTGTGGCTCCGGCAAAGTCAACATACATCTTATCACCAACTTTATGTTCAATGTGCATGGCAGGATTAACTTTTTTGCACCATTGTTTGTAGTATTTATAAAAGGATGTTTCACAGTAAGTCTCAGGATGCAATGCCTTAAACTCCTTGAACTGCCTGGATACAGTCATTCCACGCCTTCTTAATTGTTTTTCCATATCAGGAAAAAAGTCGCGCAACTGTTTTAACCGATCACCTATGGGGATTTCCTTTGGCGGATGAAAAAGTTTATTTAACTCAAAGTCTGTGAGCTTGGAGAGATCTTCCCAAGTGGTTTTCAGCGAGTGAAAGTGTTCTATGTAAAGTTTTACAGTGTGCTTGGACATACCAAGTCTTACAGCGATTTTTTTCTTTCCCATTCGTTGGGAAAATAATTTGATGATTTGACGTACCTTGCTCATACTAATTGTTTTATTCGCCATGATTTATTAAGTTTACTAGTGCGTAAAAATTACGACATCAAAAACTAAAAAATCATTTTGCTAAAACAGTATGATTAAACACAAAATGGTGGGGGCTGTTTCCTCCGATCTACTGGGGGCACTTTGCTGCGATCAAGTGGGGGCTCTTTCAAGCGGTCAAGTGGGGGCTGTTACAGTGGAATCTCCACTTTAATTATACCTATGAACTTAAAAAGAATTAAACCAAGCATTAAAAAAACCGGCTTAGTAACACTGCTTAGTATCACAACTTTGATGCTGGCTTTTACGTTTTGTAAAAAAGACCGCCCCGTATTACAACTCAATAATCAGTTGACTGGACAAAATCCAGCTTCCGAACGTCTTATTAATAATTACAGCGGTGTTACTTATAATGCCACTACAAATATGTTAGAGTTTATATCTAAAGAAGTTTATGAAGCCACTGTTAATAAGCTTGAACAGGAAATTAAAGAGTTTAAAATGGATAATGATCATACCGAAGCACTTTTATCTGCGATCATAAATGTGACAGATGAAGATGCATTGTGTGATTCATTAAATCATAATTCGCCCTTATCCGATACTGTTTTTATATCTTTTATCAATCGTCCTGCTTTAAGTGAAGGAAGTTTAAAAAAAGTAATCAAAAATAATCTTAACTTTTCAGTGCGTACTATTGATGCATTGGTTGCGAAACGTTTATCCGGCACAGCACGCGAGCAACTGCAAAATGCTTTTTTTTCGAGAACACCCTATTCTCCCGGCTTATCTGATTTCGAAAATTTATTCCCAGGATATCAGTCCTATCGCTTAAAGATAACTGATGAAGAACTTAAACACCTGGCTTCGGGAGGAGATCCTGAATCTTTAAATAATCCTATGAATGCAAATAGTGTAAGTGGTCCTGAAGCATCTTTGTATAATAAAGACCTCGAGGTAAAAATCGGTAATGAGATTATAAAAATTACCACGCACACAAACATTATAATTAAAGATAATTATGATGAAATGCTTGCGTATGTTAGAGCAAACAATAACGTTCCAATTTACACCCCGCCGTTAATTGAACCTGCAAATGGTTTTGCGGCAGCAGAAGCGCAGCCAATAGTTCCAGCCAGCGTGTTGGTTTACGCAAGTGATTATGATATGATGGAACAGGACCTGTCAATAACTGTTGCGCATGGAACAGGTGATCACACTTACCAGTTTTCAAGCAATATAACAGGTAGTAATTATAAATACTTTTGGAATTTTGGAGATGGAAAAATAAGTTATAAAGCAAATCCTATCCATGTTTTTGATGGTAATACCGATTTAAACGTTGAGCTTTCGGTTTTCGATTTAAACGGCACAAAAGTATGGACTTCTACAGGCGGGCATGGCCAGCCTCAACAAAACACGCAAGGATGCGTAATGGCAGCCACTTTTTTTGTTTCACAGGCTGCAGGTAATTTTGCCACTGCAAATATTGATATTACCGATTTAAGTTTTAATTCTTCACAACCCATAAATTATACTATTAATTGGGGAGATGGTACTCCCTTAGAAAACGGGTCATGGAATCATACCGGGATACAATATTTAAATCATAATTATTCAAGCTTCGGACATTATAATTGTTCTATTATCATTCAACATGTAAACAGCACGCAATCCAATTGCATTGTAACAAAATATGCAAGCGTGCACATGGAGGGCAGCTCAGCAATTGTGTGCTGCACAAAAAATAATAAATTAAAACAGCGATACGTGACACCAGGAAACAATTTTAAATTTATGCATAGGTTTAAAGTAAGTAATAATTTTGCGACTCACGGAAAATTAGATACTGAAATACATACTTACCATCGCGTAAAGATCTGGTTCGTCTATTTTTGGTTTCCGATTAATGCAACCGCTTCTCTAAGTTTGGATGGTGGCGTGTATGTACCCTGCAATAATTCTGCTAATGTTAGTGCTTGCGCGCTTGCTGCAACGCCAATACACACCCCTCCTGATGTTGGCACCTGGTACGCACACAACTTTGCCCTACACAATTATTCGTGCTATTATTACCTTGCAGCTAATCAAATAGTAGCATCGGCCTATTGTTTTGGAACCAGCAGCTTTATTAGTCTTACACCGGCCTGTAATTAATTAACGTTTATAATTAAAGGCACATAGTAGATTTTACTATGTGCTTTTTTAATATCTAAAATTGTTTTTAGAAAGGGAAGCTGTTTTTAAATTTAAGTACGGGTATATATGTGGCTGCATACAGACTATCTTTGGTTTTAATTTGTTTGCATAAAACTACTATCAGTTTAAATTTTTAAGCCCTGTAATTAGTATCTCACACGATTTACTTAGTATTTACAAAAAAATACATATTCGTTTTTTTAATGCTTGTTAAAATTTTTATTTTTATCATTGTAACGTGCAAATAAAAACATACAACTTTTGGTTAACATTAATTATAGGTTTATTTTTAAATAAATGGAGTGATGTTATTGCGCAAAACAGTGTTATTAAAAATTATAGTGTTAACCAGGGCTTACCAAGCTCCGAATGTTATTGGGTAACCCAGGATAGCAAAGGTTTTTTATGGGTTGCTACCGATGCCGGTGTTGTAAAATATGATGGTTATAAATTTATAACATATAACAGCACTAAAGGTCTACCCGATAATACCGTTTTTAAAATTCATGAAGATACCCATCACCGCATTTGGTTTTCTACCTATTCAGGAATGTTTGCTTATTATTTACATGAAACTGATTCTGTTTACACGATACCCGCCAATAAACAACTAAGCGAAATTACCAAAATGCTGCCAATTGATTTTTGTTTTGGTGATATGGATACATTATGGATTTCCATTCAACTCAATGGTTATCTTAAGGTTGATCCACCATTATATAAAAACGTTACGCACATTCGACTTACTAAGGACGGTTTGTATATAAAAGAAATAAATAAGAATAATTTTATTTATGGCTGCGATAAATTAGACTATACTTCATATCATGTTTTTGACCTTTCGTTTATAGGGTATAAAAACTCAAAACAAATCCCACCCTTCAAAAATATAAAGACTGGTGTTAACTTTTTAACTGCGTTAAAACTTGGAGACAGTAATTATTTTTTCGGAAACGGCATTTCGTTATATGGTGTTTTAAATAAACGAATTAATAAATTGATGGATTATCACAAAATGGATAACGGCTATTTTATAACCGTTTTTAAAGATTCAAAAAACAATATGTGGTTTGGAACTACAAAACAGGGGGCTTTAAAGTTTGATGGTTGTAAGTTTGACAAACAACCAAAAAAATTTATGGATGGCAATTCCGTATCCTGCGTTTTTGAAGATTCAGATAATGGGTTTTGGTTTACCACTACTAATAACGGGATTAATTATATACCATCCCTAAAATATAGTTATTTTAATAGCAGTTGTGGCTTAAATGCTGATAAAGTATACGCCATTGCTGTTGTGGATAGCAATATGTACTGTGCCGTAAATAGGTACAAGCCTAATATTTTAAATTTAAATACTCAAAAAATTACAGGCACAATAAAATTCCAAACTACCAATCTTTATAGTTACGATAAATCGCTTGTAATTGTTAGCCATAATGGATCCTATATATATAATACCATTACCGAGGATTTAAATACGATAAAAGACAGTGCGGGGCAAAAAATTCTTATACGGAAGCCGGCAGACTTTGATAAGGAGAATATTATTGTTTGCGACCAATATTCTAAAATATGGATAACCAATAAAAAAACTGGCACATCTGTCTTTCTTACACTTGTACCTGCCCGCATATTTAGTATGTATTATTTTAATGGCAGTTTATATATTGGAACTAAAAAAGGTTTGTATAAATTTGAAAAAAGCAAATTGACGTTCTTTGGTGACAGCATCCCACTTTTAAATAACAGGGTTGTAGAAATGATCGAACAGGATAAAACGCTTTTTATCGCTACAAAAGGATTTGGCGTTCTGTGCTTTAAAAACAATAAAATTATAGCTATATATAATGAAGCAAACGGGCTTGCCAGCGATGTTTGTAAATGTATTGCCAAAGATACATATGGAAATATTTGGATAGGAACAAACCGTGGTATATCGAGATTAAAAAAAGATATTAGGGGGCAATATAAATGCACCTCTTTAAACCTGTTTAATGGTTTAATATCAAACGAAATAAACCAGATAATTGCTTATAACAAACAATTATATTTTGCAACTAACAGTGGCCTTGGCACATTTGATATTTCTGATGCCTTTGATAAACAAAAATCAATACCGGTGTATATTGAATATTTTTTTGTAAAAAATATAAAAACACCTGTTACTGCTAAACATGTTTTAAATTATGACGAAAATTTTATTAAAATAAATTATAAAGGAATTTATTTAAAGAATGAAGGAAATATAAATTATAAATACCGGTTAGAAGGACTTGATACCAATTGGACCCACACTAAAAACACCTTTGTGCAATTTACAACATTGCCCGCCGGCAATTATAAATTTGTTGTTTATGCCATTGACGACAACGCATTTTTAAGCCTGAAACCGGCAGTTATAAGTTTTAGTATAAAGCAACCTTTTTGGAAAACGGTTTGGTTTATAACATTAATTTTTATAACCGTTTGCATGGTACTTTATATTATTTATAAGATACATATTAATGGTATTAAACGACAAGAAAAAGAAAAAGCAGCGTTTAATAAACTGCTTGTAGAATCTGAATTAAAAGGCTTGCGTGCTCAAATGAATCCCCACTTTATTTTTAACGCAATGAATTCCATTCAAAATTTCATTATCAAAAACGAGTCGGTAATAGCCCAAAAGTACCTGACCAAATTTTCAAGGTTGATCAGGTCAGTTTTAGAAAACTCAAAACAAGAAGTGATCTTATTATCAATAGAAATAAAAACATTAAAGCTTTATCTTGAGCTCGAAGCATTAAGAGCTTCTTTTAGTTTTGATTTCAGAATTGATATCGATGAGAAATTGCAGTCCAAAACCATTTATATTCCAAACATGCTAATACAACCCTATGTTGAAAATGCTATTTTGCATGGTATTTTACCATTAAAAAATTTGCGCGGCAGCGTTATCGTTTCTTTTGAAGAAGAAAACGATTACTTGGTTTGTACTGTAAACGATAATGGTATTGGCCGAGCCAACGCTATGAAAATTAAACAAAAAAAGAATCTTCATCATCATTCAATGGGCATGTCGGTTACCAAACAACGAATAGAGCATCTTAATATACAATTGAATTTAGATATTCAAATAGATATTGAAGATAAATTCGACCTTGAACAATCAACCGGCACTATTGTTAAACTTAAACTAAGAATTTAGATATTATGAACGTTATAATTATTGATGATGAAAAGAATGGGGCCGAAGCATTACAATTATTATTAAAACATAATTGCAGGCATGTAAATACAATTGCTTTAAAACATTCACCCGAAGAAGGCATAGAAAGCATTCTTACTTTGCAGCCCGACCTTGTTTTTTTAGATATTGAAATGCCCAATGCCAGTGGCTTTGACGTTATTAAAGCAACCAAAGAAATTAATTACGAAGTTATTTTTACAACGGCTTATGAGCAATATGCTATTAAAGCGTTTAAAACACAGGCAGTTGATTATTTGCTAAAACCAATAGACGTGGAGGAACTGGTAGCTGCAGTTAAAAGTGCAGAAACCAAGATTGAGGCGAAAAGCAATAAGGTTCCGGCAGATCTTGAAGCGCTCGTAAAAAAAATAGTGTACTCGTCAAAAAAAATATCTGTACCAACCAGCGAGGGCATTCACCTTTTTGACGCCAGAGAAATAGTCAGGCTAGAATCGGATTCAAATTATACAAATATATTTTTAAAGAGCGGTCAAAAATTTTTAATATCCAAAACACTTAAAAGCATAGCCGATCAATTAAAAGAATATAATTTTTGCAGAGTTCATAGCGCGCACCTGGTAAATTTAGATGAGGTAGATAAATATATTAAAGGCGATGGCGGCACACTAATATTAAAAAATAAAATATCCATACCTGTTTCAAGAAATAACAAAGCCGAATTGCTTAACAAAATTGGTCTCTAAACTATTTTGCTACTCAATAAAATAATATGAGTTACCTCCCGTGGAAACTACTAATTGGATGCATAAAAATGGGAAACAAGGATAAGAGTAATGTTTGATGGTTATGAAAGGCGTTACGAAACCTTAAAAAATAAGAATTATCATTTACCTCTCAAACTGGTAATGCGAATAATCCATTAACAGTGTTCTTAAAAAAGCCTCATCGTTTTGTTTTACTTCTGCAATACCATATTTTGTTTTTATTTTTTTTGCCAATAATTCTATATGCTGCGGTTGATTTTGCGCATGGCTAAAATCAATTACCTCTTTTATTGTATTAGCATCTACATCATTCATTAAAGCAATTTGCGAATACACGATTTTGTAATCAGATTTTTGACGGTATAAGATGGTTTCATTTAAAGTTATACGCTTATTTAAAAGTATGACTGTTGTACCGGCAACCATATCACCAAAACGCTGCGATTTTTTTGATAATGCAACAGTAAGTAAAGCAACAATGGGCTTATCAATGATCCTGAACATAGAGCGGATAAGGTAAGAGCCAAAATTGGGTTGTGTGCCATCCAGCTTTACTACTTTTATTTTCATTATTTTTTTGCCGAAACTTTGGCCGTTCAAAAACGTTTCGCACAATAAATTGTAAAGCCCTGCGGGTAGTAAAAGTAAGATTAAAATACCTATTGCAATATTATTGTAGCCTTCATAACTCTCATAATCACCACTGTATTGGTTGCGTCGTATTACAAACATGAAAATAAATATTAGTATGATGGTGTATACATAAATAAAAACAAGGTCGAGTATGGCAGCCAGCATTCTTGGCCCAACGCCTGCCGCAGAGTAAGTTAAGCTTACATTTTGAGAGGTGGTTATTTTTATTTCGTCCATTAAAAATTGTTGCCTTTTTGTATTTAAATATTTACATTTATGTGGTTGCTAAATATAAAAAATTCCGGCAATTTTAAGGATGAAGGAGATCACTTTTTTAAAACAAAATGCTACAAAGTGGGAAGAGTACGAAAAAGTACTGGATCAACCTAAAACCGCTCATCCTGCCAAGGTTACCGAAATGTTTATTGAGTTAACAGACGATCTTTCTTACGCCAACACCAATTATCAAAAATCAAAGACAAATGCTTATGTAAACGGAATTGCTTCGCGGGTGCATCATCTTGTATATAAGAACAAAAAAGAAAGCGGTAACCGGTTTATTAGTTTTTATGTGAAGGAGTTGCCTCTGTTATTTGGCCGTTACCATAAACAATTGTTTTATGCTTTTATAGCTACTGCTGTTGCAACGCTGGTGGGAATACTGTCACAAATTTATGATGATAGTTTTGTGCGCATGATATTGGGCGACTATTATGTGGATTATACTTTACAGAATATTAAAAAAGGAAATCCTTTAGCTATTTACGGTGAGGATAACCAGTTTTTAATGTTTGTTCAGATAACCATTAATAATATAAAAGTAGCCTTTACCGCTTTTATATTTGGTTTATGTACTGCCTTTGGTACTTCTTTTTTTCTTGCTTACAATGGCGTAATGTTGGGTTGTTTTTTCACTTTGTTTTACCAACACAATGTATTGGATAAAGCTTTAAAAGTAGTTTGGATACATGGTACGCTCGAGATCTCGGCAATCGTTATTGCGGGTTGCGCCGGTTTTGTATTGGGAAACAGTTTTATTTTTCCGGGCACCCATACACGCATGCGTGCTTTTATGCGAGGCGGTAAAGACGGTTTAAAAATAGTTATTGGCTTAGTGCCGGTTTTTATAATGGCGGGTTTTTTAGAAAGCTTTGTTACCCGTTATACCGAAATGCACATAGTTTTAAGTTCTACTATAATTGGCGTTTCGCTTGCTTTTATAGTTGGGTATTTTATTTTCTTACCAATTTATTTAAATAAAAAGTACAAGCCTGTATATGATTGAGCATACATTTATTTTAAATAAAGCCCGAAGTCTTAACCAGATCATAAGCGAGAGCATTGATTTTTTAAAGAAACATTATAAAAAAATTTACTCTTTCCTGGCCTTATTTGCGTTTGCCTTTTTTATTCCCGCCAGCTTATTGTCAACCTATTTGTTCAGAGATAACTACTCAATTACAAAATTTTATGTTTTAATCTATAACATTAACGAAGATGATTTTTATTTATATATTATTTCCGCATTTACGTATTTTGTTGGCATTAGCGCACACAACCTCGCAATTAATAAAAGTGTGCTTTTAATAAACAGATTGGAATTTACGCTCGGGAATGTTAAAGCTAATTTATTTATAGAGCTGTGGCGTAGTATGAAACATGTTTTTGCAACTTCTTTTTTATATGGCATATTTCTTATTCTTATTTGTTATGTTTTTGCTCAGCTCTTTACTTTAGGATTTGCTTCTTTTTCAACAGTTATTGGTTTTAGTTGCGCAGCAATTGCCGCCCTGGTGTACATAGCTTTAATTTTCTTTATCATGCCAGTAATAAGTTATATGATAGTTGCAGTTCTTTTTACTGCTTATCGCAATTCCCTGTCAGTAGCCGACTCGATCAGATATGTGAGAAAACTTTTGAAGAACAATTTAAAAAAAGTCTGGCTTTTTTCTCTTAGCTCCGTGTTAATAAATTATTCGGTTATTATAATATTAGCGGGTATTTTTTTTATCGCCATATTTTACAACCTTATTACAAGTAAATGCATTAAAGAGATAATTGTAAATTATAATAGCGCCAGCCTTACAAGCGTTACGGTCTTTAATTTAAGCATAACTTTAATTACTTACGGGCTTTGTCCTTTTTTTCACATAAGCTGTAT
Source organism: Bacteroidota bacterium (assembly GCA_013816615.1). Lineage (GTDB taxonomy): Bacteria > Bacteroidota > Bacteroidia > B-17B0 > Aurantibacillaceae > Aurantibacillus. Next base: position 47,816 of record JACDED010000013.1, on the reverse strand, counting down.
ATATCAGTTTACAAGTCTTGAAGAAGAACAGAAAGGAATACATTTACTGGAAAAAATAAATCAATTGTAATATGCAGGAAAAAATATCTTATAGAAAAGTACGCGATCTGGGTGGCATTTTTAGTGCAGCCTTTGGATTTGTAAAACAAAATTTTAAACCCTTTTTCGGAAGTATTTTGTTTTTAGCCGGCCCTTTTATTATTGTAGGCTCTGCCGTATCGGCCTATATGATAGGCTCATCTACAACTATCGCAAAAATGGTACGTAATATGGATGAGTTCTATGGAAAGATTATTGTTTCATATTTGTCATCTATAATCTTTTATTTTATTGGTGTTACAGTTTATAATGTTGTATTAAATAAAAACATTCTTGCTAATGAAAAGTTAGAGAACCATGAGTCGCTCACGCTTAACCATTCGCTTACCGGTTTTTTTAGTGATTTTTGGCGCATGCTTGGCAATATGCTATTACTCACACTTTTTATGGTAATTGCAATTGTTGTAATAGCGTTGGTTATTGGCGGTTTATTTGCTCTTGTAGGTGGCGGTGGTGGACCCGCACTTGTCTTACCGGTATTAATGGTGATCATTGTATTTTTTGGCTTGCTTCTTTTTGGGCCTGTTCTTTCGTATATACCTGTTGCCGCAATGTTTGTTTGCCAGCGCGACCGTATTAGTATTTTTGCCGCACTTAGAAAAGTATTTTATTATTTAAAAGATAATTTTTGGATGACCTGGGTGGTAAGCATGGTAGCCTTTGTATGCTATATTGTAATGAGTTTTTTTATTCAGATACCTGTTTTTATAATCAATACAATGAGTACTTTTTCGAGGTTTAAATCTACTGCCGGGTATGATGAAGATGACTCCAAGTCCTTATTATTGGTTATAGTAGTTATCATCTGCTCATTATTATCGTATTGTGTAATGTCAATTTATTATTTAATGACAGTTTATCAATACACGAATCTTGAAGAAAAGAAAGAAGGAAGTTCTATCATCGAAAAGATCAATCAAATACAATAAATTACATTGGTCTTAAAAAATTATATTTTATTTCTCCTTCTTTTTACTAAGGTCTGTTTTGGAACCACACCAACCAATAGTGTTGTGGATCTTTCTCAACAACAAAAAATAGATTCTTCTATAATAGAAACACTCAGGCCTTCTAAAGAAAAAGAAGCAGATGTTTTTTCGGATCCAAAGTTGAAATACAAACAAAGTGTTTCTGCTCAAAAAGGGATGTTTGAACGCTTTTTTGCATGGCTTGCTGAAAAATTATTTGGCAATGCGGGTTTTGAAAATGTAATGATAGCGCAACGTATTGTTATTTGGACAGTTTGTATTGCCGCAGTTGGCCTTATAATTTGGCTGCTTTCACGCTCAGATATGGTAAGCTTAATAAGGCCAAAACCAAAAGCTACCGCTTTTAATTTTATGGATGTGGTTGAAGACCTTGATAAAATAAATTTCGAAGAAAAAATTAAACACGCTTTAAGCGATAACGATTTTCGTTTGGCAACACGGTGGCATTATTTAAAGATCCTGTTTTTAATGGATAGGGCCAGGCTTATTGCATTTGCTTCTTATAAAACAAACATTGATTACCGGTATGAATTAAAAAGTAAAAAGCACCAACATACTTTTATACGCTTAAGTTATATATATGAGCATGTTTGGTATGGTAAATTTATAATTGGCATTAACGATTATAAAGAAAAAGAAATTGAGTTTAATGATTTTGAAAAAGAACTAAATGTTTAAGGATAATAAAAAATTCATATACATTTTTTGTGGAATTTTTGCTTTGGTAATTGCTATACAATTCTACAAGCCAAAAGAAACCAATTGGACGCGCACATATTTAAACAAAAATAAAACGCCTTTTGGTTGCTTTGCTATTTATAACTTAATGGAGAAAGGATATTCAGGCAGTTTTAAAACAAATAATCAAACTTTATATAATTTAAACGGGTTGCAAAAGAAAAAAGCTTCGCTTGTAATTGTAAACGATAAGATTGATTTTAATAAGAACGACATGCGTTCTTTATTCGAATTTTTAAATGCCGGTAATACCGTGTTTATTGCGGTGAATTCTTTTCACGGTGCATTGGCAGATACATTTCATTTAAGAACAGAACTTGATTACGCAGATTATTTTATTTCTATTGATTCGTTAATTAAAAAAGACGGAGTAAAAATAAAACTTAAAGCATCAAATTATAAAAAACAGGCTTTTTCTTATTCGCGCATTGCTACTTCCGGCTATTTTAAAAGCTTTGATACAACACGCTTTAATGTATCAGGTGATATGGGAAGAAATAAAGCCTGTTTTATTTCAACAAAGATTGGTAAAGGTAAATTGTATTTAATGACAATGCCCGATGTGTTTGGTAATTATTTTATTGTAAACAACCCTAACCGCCAGTTGGCTTACGCCCTGCTTTCTATTATTAAAAATGACGAGCTGATATGGGATGAATATTATAAAACATATAACATAACCAGCTATTCATTCATTAAATTTATTTTAGAAAGCGATGCGTTATACACTGCCTATTTGCTTATCATTTTTATTCTTATTTTATACATGATCTTTGAAGGAAGACGCAGACAACGGGCAATACCTGTAGTGGCAACTCCCACAAACAGTACACTTGAATTTGTAAATGTGGTAAGCCATGTTTATTATAACAGCAAAAATCACCAAAGTATAGCCGCCGAAAAAATCAAATATTTTTATGAAACAATACGTAGAAAATTTCATGTAAACACAAATCAAATCAATGATGAGTTTTTAAATGAGATAACTGATCTAAGCGGGATAGAAAGGAAACTGGTACGACAATTATTTATTTTTTGCGAGAAATTAAAAGAACCAATAGAGATAAACGAGAATGAATTAGTAGAATTAAACAGGCAAATATATAACTTTAATAAAAATAGTTTACGATAATGGAAAATCAATTTGAAAATAGGGTAGACCTGAGCGATCTTGTAAATAAAACGCAAGGTGTAAAAAACGAGATCTCAAAATACATTGTTGGGCAACCCCAATTAATAGATCTTTTATTAATTGCTTTGCTGGCAGATGGACATGTATTAATAGAAGGTGTGCCGGGTGTTGCAAAAACATTAACGTCTAAGCTATTAGCCAAAACAATTGATGCAGAGTTTAAGCGTATTCAGTTTACACCCGATCTTATGCCGAGTGATATTATTGGTACATCGATCTTTAATGCAAAAACCTCTGAATTTGAATTCAAGAAAGGCCCATTGTTTGCTAACATTGTTTTAGCTGATGAAATAAACCGTTCACCCGCAAAAACGCAGGCAGCTTTATTTGAAGCTATGGAAGAAAGGCAAATTACAGTTGATGGTAAAACTTATCCACTCGACCTGCCATTTATGGTATTGGCAACACAAAACCCAATAGAGCAGGAAGGGACTTACCGTTTGCCGGAAGCACAACTCGATCGTTTTTTATTTAAGATCCATGTGGGTTATCCTTCTTTAGAAGATGAAGGAACAATGCTTGTGAATTTTCATAACAACTCACACATCATTGATCTTTCTAAAGTTAACAAGATCCTTAGTAGAGTATCTATTAATGATCTTAAAAAAACAACTTCAAAAATTGTAATAGAAGAAAATTTAATAAAATATATTTCTCAGATCGTTCATGCAACACGAAAAAACTCTGGATTATTTTTAGGAGCGTCGCCACGCGCATCGCTTGCTATTTTAAATGCTTCAAAAGCAAATGCCTGTATTCAAAACCGTGATTTTGTGACACCGGATGATATTAAATTTGTTTCGTTTCCTGTGCTTCGTCACCGTGTGATCTTAACACCTGAAAAAGAAATGGAAGGTATTGCAGTAGATGCGATCATTCAACAAATAATTGATAAAGTAGAAGTGCCACGTTAAACCATCGACTATGTTTAACCACAAAGAACATTAAGAGGCGCAAAGATTTTTTAAACAGAATACCAAAAAAATAACATTAAAAGAGTGATCAACGGACAATTGGACGCACTAATAACTGAAAATTAAAACAACTCAGCGCTCTTTGTGTATACATTGTGCTCTTTGTGATTAAGAATAAACATGCTAGCTAAAGCAAGAAACATATTTAAACAACTGAGATTAACCAAATGGTTTTATCGTGCCGTATTTGGCTTGATCGTATTATTTATTTTTGCTTTTTTATTTGACGAAATATATGATGTTGGTTTTATTTTATTGTTGTTCTTAATTTTTGCAACCAGTATTGATGTTTTTATTCTCTTTCGGAATGCACAACCCATAAGCGCACAGCGTCGTTCAAAATTTCAACGTTTGAGTAACGGAGATGTAAATGAGCTGGAGCTGGAAATTCAGAACTATTTTCCCTTCAAAATAAAATTTTCTGTTATAGATGAATTACCTGTACAATTCCAGGTACGCGATTTTAAAATAGATTCGATTTTAGATAAAGGATCATCAAAACGTTTTGCTTACCAATTAAGACCAACCGAACGTGGCGAATACCATTTTGGTTTAATAAATGTTTTTGTTTGCACATCCATTAATTTAATTGAGCGCCATATAAAGATAGAAGAGCCCTTTATGATGCCTTGTTACCCCTCATTTTTAAAATTACGTCAATATGAATTGCTGGCAATAAACAACCGCTTGTCGGAATTGGGTGTGAAAAAAATAAGACGTATTGGGCACAGCACCGAATTCGAACAAATTAAAGAATATGTTTCGGGCGATGATATCCGCACAATTAACTGGAAAGCCACTGCGCGCAGAAACCAATTAATGATAAACCATTACCGTGATGAGCGCGCGCAGCAAGTATATTGCCTGGTAGATATGGGGCGCATTATGAAAATGCCTTTTGAAGAACTCACACTTTTAGATTATGCTATAAACGCCAGTTTGGTATTGGGGCACGTGGCCTGGATAAAACAAGATAAACCCGGTTTGATAGGATTTTCTCATAAAATAAACGCTACTGTAACTGCCGATAGAAAGGGAAACCAGTTGTTGCGTTTACAGGAAGCATTGTACAATGCTAAAACCAATTTTGAAGAAAGTAATTACGAGAACCTGCTTTCGTTTACACGTACAAAAATCACACAACGTAGTTTATTATTATTGTTTACTAATTTTGAAACACTGAATGGTTTACGCAGGCAATTAAAATACATTCGTAAAATGGCTACGCAACATTTGGTAGTAGTTATTTTTTTTGAGAATACAGAATTAAAATATCTGTTAGAACAAAAACCGAAAAACACATTCCAGATCTACGAGCAAACCATTGCGCAAAAATTTGACTATGAAAAACGTCAGATCACCAAAGAGCTTCAGCAATATGGTATACTAAGTGTTTATACAACACCACAACAATTAACGGTTAATACATTAAATAAATACCTTGAAATTAAGACCAGAGGAATAATCTAGGAAAAAAAACATGCCGCCGTTTTTCTAATCAAGATCTAAGCAAAAATAAATAACTGGTACCTTTTTTTTAATAAATGGTAATGATATTGATCAAGAAATAGATTAATTTTAATTTAACTAAAACCAGATAATTATGAAACGATTAATTTTTACAAAGCTATTTTTCATCTTATTTATTACAGCTTCTGCGCAATGGTCTACTATTTATAATATAGGCTCTGATTTTTTTTACACAACACGTTTTATAAATAAAAACATAGGGTTTTGCGGTGGTGTTAGTGAAATTATTAAAACAACTAATGGCGGTAGCAGCTGGACAAGTTTTCCCGTTCCAATGTCTTCGATCGAGTCTATTTACTTTCTTAATAAAGATACGGGTTATGCAGTTGGAGGAACAGCTATGGGTTCTTTAGGGTTGATTCTTCGAACTACAGATGCGGGTGTTAATTGGGTAACGCAATCATCTACTATTTCAAGCCCTCTGTATTCGGTTCATTTTGCAACAAAAGATACAGGGTACGCTGTAGGCCTTACGGGTGTGATAGTAAGAACTACTGATGCTGGTGCAACATGGGTAGCTCAAACTTCGGGGGTAACGGTTTTTATGACCACCGTATATTTTACAAGTTCAACTACGGGTTATGCCGTTGGATATAATGGCACAATTCTTAAAACGATCAACAGCGGACAAAATTGGATCTTACAAAATTCCGGAACGAATGCTAATCTTATAGGCGTTAAATTTACCAGCAATAATATTGGTTATGTTTGTGGAGGCCTTATGCCCAATACTCCTGTATTATTAAAGACATTAAATGCCGGTGCCTCCTGGGCTCCTCAAACAATACCAGTAGGAATAGGAAACTTGCATAACTTTTCTTTTTTAAATTCAAATGAGGCATATGTAGTGGGAGAAAACGGAGCTATCCTTCACACAAATAATGCCGGAGCATCTTGGGGAACAGCAAACTTCAGGGGTTTCAGGAAGATTATTTGATGTTCATTTTCCTGCACAAGACACGGGTTATGCAGTAGGCGAATACAAAGTCATTTTAAAATTAGCAGGCGCACTTCCAACTAACATACGTAATAATAGTAACGAAACGAATATTATTACTGTTAATCCAAACCCAAGTAGTGGTATGTTTTCAGTTAGCTTAAGTTCTACTTCAGAAAAGCCAACACTGGAAATTTACAATGTTGTTGGCTCAAAAATTTATTCGGAAAGATTAGATAATGGAAAATCAGAAATTAATTTAAATAATGAACCTTCCGGAATTTATTTTATAAAAATCGGAAACTCTTTTAAGAAAATAATTAAAGAGTGAGTTACTCCGAAACAAAAAACCCCGTTGGTGTTTGCCAACGGGGTTTTTGTTTGTTTTTTTTCAATTAATTTATCATAACATTTCTTACGCGTGCAATCTCTTCAATGATCTCTTTTAATTGGGCTTCAGTAATGTTTACAGTACTCTTGCTTTTATTAACGATCACTAACTGGCCATTTACTTCTTTGGTTTCAGGCTCAACATATTGATAGCTGATCTCGATCTTGCTGTAGATCTGTTTTAATTTTTCAAACTCAGTTACTATTTGTGCAAAATATTTATCGTTCTTGTAAGCATTTAAAATAACCAAAATATTATCGAGGTTAATTTTTTCAAAACCTAAGCGCTCAGTTAATTCTTTATTAGGTTTTAATTTTGCTACCTGGCAGGCAATGTTAACGCCTTCCAGCCATGCGCCGCTGATCATTAATACACTTAGCTCATTACGGTTTTGTGTTCTTAAATGTGCATCCATTTTATTAAAGTTATCGGTGCTGATAAAGATCAACGAATCGTAATTTTTAGTGTTGGTTGCCAAACGTTTTAATGTTTCAAAATCAAAGAACTGGCCAATATGTATATCATCGCCCAGTTGTTTAATGTTTTGCAAATAACTCATAGCCGAGAATGTTTTCTCGTAAATATTAATGTAACCAAGGTCTGCACTATAAACACCAATGTTAAACGCTATTTTATAATTGGTATTATATTTAATAAGATTGGTTGATGGGTTTAATAAGTTGGCGTCATATCCCTGGCCGTTATCTTTTAACATGGTTGCCATTTCTAACGGCGAAGGGATGGACATGATAATATTATTGATCACCTCAGCAGAAATATCCGGCTTTACTTTAGCGGGTAAAGTATCAACGGATTCTTTTTTCTCAACAAACTTTTCTTCATCGCCACTACAGGCAATAAAAACAACAAAAAGAGGCATAAGTAAATAAATACCAAAACGGGTAAAATTTTTCATAATAGTTTTTTTGTAATAATAAAATTAAGATTTTGTGAAGCCTAAAATGTTTACGCCACATGGGTCTTTAGAGTCCTCATAAAACGATTCGATATAATAAATACCGGTTGCGCTGCATGGGTATTGAATAGAAGGATAAACTTTCTTTTTTTGCTTATTAGTAGCAATTAAATTTTTGTCTTTATCGTAAACGTTCACAATTAAACGGCTTCCTTTTATTGCCTGGTCGCAGCATAAAACCATATACGTTGAACCTTTACTGAATAAATAAGTTACCATGTTTGGTTTATTTACCAGTTTGGTATTATCAATATAAATGGTTTTTAAGTATGTAAAAGTTCCCAGTTTAGAGTTGCAGTTATCAGAAACGCATTGCGCTTTTAAGAAACAGCTCAAAATAATTAAGCTAAAGCCAAGAATAAATTTTGTTTTCATTTAAAGATTGTAATTAAAGTTTATACCCAGAAACTAGTGTTTGTTAAACAAATTTAATGTTTTTTTAAGAACTTCAAAATATAAAAGAATAAACAGGATGAGGGAGATGAACCATATAACCACCGTATTGAACCAAAAAGTGCTTATTTCTTTACCTAAAAGGTATTTATAAGGTGAAAAGAAGTGGATATTGTAAGAAATGTACTGTTTTGGCGGGTTAATATAAATAGGATCTAATTGCTGGTTTAAGCACCCGTTTTCGATGATATATTTATTCTTTACATACTCTTTTCTAACCACATCTTCTAAATACTCGTTAGAATACTTGTTTTTTACCCTCTGGAAACGCTCCTGTCCCTCTTTGCTATCAACAAAGCCTGATAGTTTTAGGTTTCGTTTTATATCATAACGAATAAACTGAAAATTGTAATAACGGTTTAATCTTACAAAATGATTATTCAGATTTTCGAAAGTGATATTGGTAAATTTTTTCGGCGTTAAAAAAGCCATATCATTAAATACCACTTCCTTATTTGTTCGTGCTTCGCGGGTTAATTCGTTTTTAATAATGGTTATTTTCTCTTTGAACTCTTCCTGCGATTTAGCATCTTTTTCTTTTGATAAACGCAAAGCATCTGTTGCTATCTGAACAAGCTCGGGAATATAATAAGTCATTTTATTATTTACCTGGCTAATACTTTTATCAAACTCAAAGAAGGGCTCTTCGTAGTTATTATACCTGAATTGTTGCACCATTAAACCTTCATAAGCCCAGCGCGAAGGCATTGTACTTGCAATAGCCGGTACACCCGATCCTCCACCAATGCTGGCATTTAACTTATCAAACGTAAACATGGCACCGCCTAAAATTAATTGCGGAATAATTAATAACGGAATTAAAATGTAAATAGTTACCGCCGAATTAAACGCACTCGAAATATTTAAGCCAATAACATTTGCGCAACAACCTACTGTAAATAACATAAACCAACACTGCATGGTCATACCTTTTAATTCAATAATATAATTACCAATAAGCACAAATAATAAACTTTGTATTGCAGTGATCACAAATAAGATCTTAACCTTTGAAAGGTAATAGGCAAACGGACTAAGATTTAAAAAGCGCTCACGTTTTAAGATCTTACGGTCTTTATAAATTTCTTCGGCACTTACTGTTAAGCCAATAAAAAGCATAACAATTACGCACATAAAAATGTAAGCCGGAATATTATCGTTATCTCTGAAAACATATTCAGCACCTTTAACCCTTGATGTATAGCGGATCACAAAGGATAATAACATTGCCAGGGCGGGAGCTTCTATTAAATTAATAAGTAAATATTGTTTGTTGCCGATCTTTGAAAGTATATCACGTTTTATAAAAACAAATAATTGTTTTATAACACCTGGAATTTTAAAAGAATTAACTATTTTTTCTTTTACCTCTTTAAAATCAGGAAGCTTAATGTTTGCTTTAAAAGCACTATGCCATTCTTCGGGTTGTACTTTCCTATTACCGGTATAGTTACCGTATTCATCTACCTCCTGGCTTTCTAAAATATTAAAGATCAATTCAGGATTAACGTTTCCGCAAAGCTCGCACTCGCCAATATCGCAATTAACATGATTTGCGGCTTTTTTAAAATACATTACTGCTTCAACCGGGTTGCCATAATAAATATTATAACCGCCAACATCAAGCACGCAGATTTTATCGAACATTTTAAAAATGTCAGATGAAGGCTGATGAATTACAACAAAAATTAAATTACCTTTTAATGAAAGTTCTTTTAAAAGATCCATTACGTTTTCCGAATCGCGGGATGATAAACCTGAAGTTGGTTCATCTACAAATAAAATAGCGGGCTCACGAATAAGGTCAAGCGCAATGTTTAAACGTTTACGCTGGCCACCGCTTATTTTTTTATTAAGCGCGTTACCAACAATAATATCTTTTGTTTCAAGAAGGCCAAGGTCTTCTAATGTTTTTAATACAACTGTTTTTAATTCTTCAGGCGATTTATCTTTAAAGCATAACTGAGCATTAATGTAAAGATTTTGATACACAGTTAACTCTTCAATTAAAAGATCGTCCTGCGAAATGTAACCGATCAATCCTTTTATTTGTGATTTGTCGTACGTTACATCCTGTCCGTTAATGCGAATGTTGCCACCGCTCGGTTTTTCAATTCCTGAAAGCACGTTTAGCAAAGTTGTTTTACCGGCGCCACTGGCACCCATAATGCCAACCAATGCACTATGTGATTCTGAAAAATTAATATCGCGCAAGCCAATTTTACCACCCGGAAATTTGTACTGTAAATTTTCTACAACAAAACTTATTTTATTATGCTCGTTGGTACTTAAGAACTGCTCAACAATATCAGAGTAATAAATGGTACCGCGTGGTACCCTTATTGTACTGCCGGGAGCTAACAGGTAAACAATTTTCCTGTCAACCGGTATGCCATTAATTTGTAATTCGTTAATGCCGGTATAATTGGTGAATAATAAATTTACGCTTGGAAAACGAATGGTAACGATCTCTCCATCCAAACCTTCAGAGCGAATGTGATTGGCTTTTGATGCTTGCCCGGCAAAATCATTTATTACTACAAAGTGTTGTGCAATATCATCGGGAATAGCTACCTGTGTAAAAAAAACTTCTGCCACACGTTTTTCTTCTTCAGAAATATTAAAGCCTTCGGCGGCAGTATTGATAATATCAATGCGTGATTCTGTAAAAGAATTATTTGCTTTTAATAATTCATACAAACGTACCAACACAATTACTTTTTGTTTTTGTGCAAGTGTTTTATTTATCTTGATGCAAATGGTAAGTGTGCGTACAGAATCGGAAACAGAAGTACGCTTGCGCTTTTTTGTAGTTGGTACCTCATCATCACCTTCAATACCTTTTACAACTTTATCTTCGGTTAGATAATTATCATAAAGAGCAAGATACTCTTCTGATTTGGTTTTGTTTAACTGAAATGAAAGGAAGGAACGTACAAAATTACGCTCCGAATCACCGCTGCCATCATCCTGTTTTGCAATAATGGCAAATAATTGCATTAATGCCCTAAGTATTTCCTCACTCATAAGTTAAAAGAGGACATTAAATTAAGCATTATTTTAGTTTTATCTGGTTTCTAGCTAAAAATTAGATAATTAATCTTCTTTTTTCTCCTCTTCTTCTTCGGCCGCGCCGTATTGTTTCATTTTTCTAAGGAAGTCATCTTTTTTCTTTGGATTGGTTGCATCAAAGCTATAAGAAGGCCCTTTCTCCACATCCATCTTTTTATTTTTGCTCTTCATTTCCTTAATATCCTTATTAAACTGATCATTACTGCTTACAGCTAACATTTTACCATTAGTATAATTAAAATAATACCAGGTGTTAGGATCCGCCTCAAGGTAAATTTCCATGATATCTTTATTTAAACCTCGTTTTTTCGTGATCTGTACATGGCCTTTCATATAACGGAAGATCTCTGTCTTTAAAATATTTCCAACCCCTATCATACCTTCAGATATATAGGAGTTTAATTTTGTATTATAGATCATTTTTACATCGTTAAGCACCAGGTTTTTTTCCAGTTCATCAGGAAATCTTTTGTAATTGCCATATAAATTTAATTCAGAAAGGGCCCTGTCACCTTTATCTTTTCCTAAGATTTCAATTAAACCATGGTTAAAAAGATCTCCTTCAAAGGGCGTTGGATTGAGGCTTCCGAGGTAAAGCTCAAAATCTTTTGCCATTTTACGAATAGCACTTCCTTCGAAGAAGAAATCGATAGCCATCATTAAGTTAAAGTTAATACTGTCTTTAACTGTTTTGTAAGTGGCATTACCAACATTGGTTAATTTTACCTGGCCAAGATCGGTACTTAAATTATATCTTCCTTCAGTATAGATTTCACAATTAGCACTACTTAAGCTAACATAGTTACCCGGTAAGCTCATTTCTAATAATTTTTCTTTATTAGATATCTCGTACATATCATTTTCTTTATCATAAGTTAAAACACCATCACCTTCAATAACATCTTTAGAGCCCCTTGTACCTTGTAAGGATAAGAAAGAGGCATAAACCATATTTGTATCGGAGTTATAAAACAAACCCGTTCCAATTGGTGCGCCTTTAACATCCAAAGCTTTTTTGGGAATTGGTATTTGTATATCTTTTGGATTGATCTCACCGGTAAATTGTAAGTAGGCTTTACCGATCTTATTACAATTGTTTACGATCTTGGTTCCGCCTTCGTAAAATAAAAATTCGTTGGTTGCAAATAAATATACTTTACCTGCAAAGCTAAAATGATCATTAAACTGGAATTTTTCTTTATCATCAATTAAACCTTCTGAAATGGTTTGACCGGTTGTGTCGGGGCGTATCGTATTAAATTTAATTAAATAAGGTTTCTCGTTCTCATCCAAATATTGATATTCGCCGGATGCTAAATAGCTTCTTCTACTAAAAATATTTGCTGTTGTATTACGAATGGTATGGAATTTTGTTACCGTATTAGCAAGAATAGAAGAGTTTCTTAAAGTATCCATTACAGCGTTTTTAAAAATGGTAACATCACCATTGCTAGGGAAAATTCTGGCATCGGCTACATTTATAAAAGGTACATTCTTACATTTGATAATGTATTTTTTTAAATTATATTTAGCCCCGGGAGCAAAAAAGCGCAAAGAATCCTGGTTGGGATGTATACTGATAAATTCTGGTCCTTCGAGATCCAAACCTTTTTCGGCGGCTTCTGTATCAATTTTTTTCTGAGTATCACCAAGCTCCATCTCTTCCGAATCCATGTACCATTTAAAGCGATCCATAAAGGCAATGTATTTGTTCTTATCAAACTTTACATATGAGCCCTCTCCGTTTGTAATAAAATCACCCATACGGGCATCAAAATCTATTTTTGCATTTACGTTTACAGTACTAAATGTAAAACCATCTTCCTCAAATGCCTTTAAGTGAAAATTAGCCGTATCGCTAAATATACGCCGCTTTACAAAAAGTATTTTTCCCGAAGAAAGATCTGCTTTTTCAAATTCTGCTTTTCCATTTCCGGTAAGTTCTTTATAACTGAGATCAAAACGGCCTTTAAAAGTTATATTTTCTTTATACGCCCTGAATGGTTTTTTAATATCAAAGGCCTGCAAAAGATCTTTGTATGGCATAAAATGCAGGCGCACCGTATCCCCATGTGCAGTTGGGAATTCGGGATTATCTCCTTCTTTTACATCAAAGGTGCTGGCGTTACCATTGGCACTATCCGGAAAGAAAATTAGATCGGGCACTTTTGAATGACTGGCACTAAAATTAAGATCACCACCACCACGTAAACCTTTGTTACTTAAACGAATTTCCTGGTCGAAGTTAGCTTTACCCCCATAAAGCGGATAACCACCGGCCGGGGTTTGCCTGATAAAGCCAAGAGAATAATCTTTTTGTAATGTAAGTACTTCTCTAAAGTCAGGAAAAATACCCGCAGATGAAAATGTGCCATCAAAACGCAATCCCTCATTTCTAAAGTTATCCAAACTATCAATTGCAAAAGGATCTAACTTAAAATAGAATTTATCTTTGTTATACACACCTTTAAAGATCGTACGCTTATCGTAAAAGGCATAACTTTCTTTAAAGCTTTGGAAGGACGGAAAGGTTGGTGCGCGGCCCCATCCGCTCTTATTCCTGGGCGCATCTATCCGCAATTCACCATTTACATTCTCAATAAGGGTTTGTACTTTTTTAAACGGAATATTACCATTAATGTCCGGTTCAAAAGCTTCTACAAAGATCTTGATCGAATCAATGGTTTTCATTTTTACTTTAAACTCTTCGTAATCAAAAATAAAATCCTTACCAATAAACTCGAACTTACCGGATGAGAGCGTACCGTTAAAAAGGATCTCGCGGTTCTTTTTTAGAACCAACTCACCATTTTTAGGAAACATAAATACTTTTTGTGTATCACTTAACAGCACCTGCTTCACACCATGAACGGTTAGATCGTAATTCAATAGATTTAAATTGGCATTATCTTTACCCTGTATAACGGAGTGCAATGTAATAACATCATAATCATGTTTGTGCTTTAGATTATCTGCAAAATCAAACAAACGTTGTCTTACTTTGATCATATCAGTTTCCGGATCATAATAGATCAAACCGGCAATAGCCATTTTAAAAATGATAGGGCGAAGATCGATCGCTAAAAATTTGATATATTTTGCAAAATCAACTGTTGTAAACTGTGCGGGTTTATCATTTGCATTATAATATTCTATCATTTTAGAGATAGGGCTTACGGTTTCTTTACCTTTTATGTTTTCCGATTTTTCGCGGGTATAAAAATCGGTCGATTCAAAATATGCTTCACCTTGAAAATTATTTGGTAAAAAATTAAATGCAATTGTTGGCTCATCCAACTGCCAAAGTATCTGTTCAAAATACATATCGTATTTATGAAATGAATTTGAGAATGGTGTTTTTTGCAAACCATCATCGCCCCTTAAAATGGTTACCAAACGTTTTTCTACCTGGTAAGTAAAACTTAAACCCGGATGATAGATAGTATCTTTATTTAAAAAGAACTTTACGATACCGGGGTTGGCAACTATTCTATCTTTGCTCATACCAAATGAGCGGGCAGCGATCTCTAAAAACTTTATACCATTACGTTTAAAAATTATTCTTGCAGGGTTAGCATTTGTACCTGAGCCTACAAACTTTGGCCCACGCATACCAAAACCACCGTCATAATCTACATCCGGGTAAATGTTTTTTACAACTAAACGCTTGCTGTACGAATCGAAACGGGGGTAAGTTAACTCACCGTTCTCAGTAATGATACGATCTGAGAAACGACCAATTTGTGGCTTATCAAAAAACTGTTTACCAACAAAGGTTGCTGTATCGCTACTGTAATTTCCGGTTTTACAATCAATGGTATAACGCTTAATGGTGGCGTACACTTCTTTATCCAAGCCTGAACGCTCCCAGCTTATTTTGCCATTCTTTCCTACAAAATTTCCAGTTTGTGGGTAAAATACGCCGTTGGTGTTTTCAATAGCAATACTATCACCCCGTGGGTTAACACCAATAAGGGTAATATCTTTAAAGGTAATTTTTGGAATGGTATCATAATCAAATTTATAACTTGGTTCTAAAGCATAATACACATACGATGGCGTTTTGTAAAACGCATTAAAGCGAAACATGTTTTCGCCAAGCGAAATAAGTTCTTGCGCGCCACCAATACCTTTTTTACTTAAAATTTTCATTAAGCAAGTATGCCAGTTGTCAAACGTTTCGTGTGGTATTTTTTTTTCGAGAGCGGTATAAAGCGCAGTAAAATAACCGGTAATATAGGGTACTGGTTTAAGACGCTTAACTGCCATGGCATTACAAGCTTTTATAGTAACCTCTTTATAATAACCGGTAATATAATTTTCTTCCCAATAACGCGTAAATGTGCGCATGTATGTTTCTGCTTCCAAGCGGTTGGATGTGTTTTCAATAAAATAATTATTTAGATCGTTAATGAATTTTACGGTATCGTTTGATAATTGATTTCCTTTTTGTGAGTAGCCAAAAAAAGAAAAAAGCAGAAGTGCCAGGGCCAGGATGTGTTTATTGAACTTACAAAGCATACGTAAAATTATTTAACCAAATATAATTAATCAATCAGGTAAATAATAATAATTTTAGTTTTTTTAGACATATACCTTTTTAGCTACTAATTAAGGAGGGCTTAAAACTATAAACAAAGATATGTTACAATTTAATTTTCATAACTTGTAATAAAATTGTATGTTTGATTGATTATGAAGGGGTCTAAAAACCAGAAATATTTGTCGATTGCCGAATTATTTAATGTTTTAAATAATTACCAGCTAAACTATGCGTATAACGGAGATTTTACAAATGATCTTACAGAACGTATTTTAGCGCTGGCAGAGACAAATATGGAGGTGGAAAGCGAATCGCTTAAGATCAAAAAAAAGGTATATTTTATTATTGTTGAATCCCTTCAAAATATAACCCGCCACCAGGGTAGCAGTAAAGATACCCGTTTAATGGACGGCTTTTTTTCTATACATAAATTTTTGGGCGGATATCTTATTGGTTCGGGGAATGAAGTAGAAAACGGTCATATCGCTTCGTTATCTCAAAAACTTGATAAGGTAAATTCAATGAATCCGGATGAGTTGAAAGATTACCAAAAAGAAGTTTTAAGTGCCGGCGGGTTTTCTGAAAAGGGTGGTGCAGGCCTTGGATTAATAGAAATGGTAAGAAAAAGTGGTAATAAGCTTTCTTACGATTTTAAAAAACTGGACGAGCAGAACTCATACTTTTATTTTCAATCTAAAATTACCGACACACAAGGTATTGAGAATACCGTAGTTGAACAACACAATTATGATGTTGTAAAAAATGTACACGAAGCGGTAATTGATAATAATTTAAAGATCTTTTTTCAAGGGCAATTCAGGCACGAGAATGTACGCAGCTTATTATCAATGGCTGAAGGAAGTATTTATCTTACCGAAAATTTTAGCTTCAAAAAAACATCGGTTGCCATCATGATAGAATTGTTGCAAAACATTAGCTACCATGCTGCCGGAATAACCAATAGTGAGGAACGCCCCGGTTTATTTATGGTTGCAGATAACAACAATGTTTGTTCTTTAATAACCGGAAATTATATTGAGAATAAGAATATAGATGAGGTAGTTAAAAAGATTGAGTTTGTAAATTCACTTGATAACGCAGCTGTAGAAAAACTTTACCTGGAAACAATAGTTATTGAGCAAGATGATCAGAAAAAAGGCGCAGGCCTTGGACTTATTGACATACGTATTAAAAGTAAAAATAAAATAGAAATAGAACTGGTACCTTATAAGGATGATAAATCGTTTATCGTTATAAAAGCTAATATAAGTTATTAAATATGGATGTATTAAGATTTGATGCCACTGAAGACCTTCCTTATGTTATGTTTGATAACAGTAAGGGCGTTTTTGAGATAGCAAAACGTTCTTTACCCGAGAATGCAATTCTTTTTTATGAGCCTTTAATTGAACATGTAACCGAATATTTAAGAACACCAAAAGAAGAAACCAATGTTATACTTCATTTTGATTACATAAGCACTTCATCGACTAAACAAGTTATGAAAATGATCATGCAGTTTGATGAATTAAGCAAAACGAAAAAAGTAAATTTAAATTGGAACTACGATATCGGAGATACTGATATGTTGCAGACAGGTAGCCGCCTGGAAAAACTTACCGGCATGAAATTTCTTTTTAACGAGGTTAGATCTTAAAACCAATTACCAAAACATCATCAATTTGTTTTGATTCCCCTTTCCAGTCTTCAAAAGTTTCTTCTAAAACGTACTGTTGTTTTTCAACAGATAAAGAATACATGTGAGCAAGCAATTTTTCAAAACGTGAGCTCAGGAATTTCTTATTGTTTTGTCCGCCTATCTGGTCAATATATCCATCAGTAGTTAAATAGATCATTAAATTTTCTTCAAGTATTAATTCAAAAGCAGCGATCTTTTGTGTTTTATCAACTGCAAAGATCCCATTTATAGAACTTATTTGGGGCTTTATCTCCATTGCCTGTTTATGATCGACAATATAAATAGATTGATTGGCACCAACGAACGAAAGTTTTTTTGTTTTATGATTTATTCTGCAAATAGATATATCCATGCCATCGGTATTCACCTCATCTTTTTCTTTATTGGCAAGTGTTGTGGCAAGGCTTGTTGCAAGCGCATTTATGATCAGTGCAGGATCGTATATTTTTTTATGAATGATGATCTCATTTAATAAAGTGCTGCCAACCATACTTAAGAATGCGCCGGGCACACCATGGCCTGTACAATCGGCCACAACAATAAAGGAATCGTTACCTTGTTTTGAGTACCAGTAAAAATCACCGCTCACAATATCTTTTGGAAGATAAGTGATAAAAAGATCCGGCAAATTAGCCGTCATTTCATCTTCTGCAATTAAAATAGATTCCTGGATCCTTTTAGCGTAATTAATGCTGGAGATAATCTGGAATTGTTTTTCTTCCACTAAAGCTTTTTGTCTCTCTACTTCTTGTTTTTGTTGCAAAATAATTTTGTTGGCTTTTTGTTTGTGGCGATTGCTTCTAAAAATAAAAACAGCAAGCGCTACCATAAAAATAAAAGCTACAATAAATAAATTCCTGATCTGTTTTTGTCTATCGCTTTCTTCTTTTACAATGGCTTGTTTCCTTTCCTGTTCAAGCTTTGATATGGATTCTTTTTGATCAAACTCATAATTCATTTCAGCGCGAATGCGTTTTTCATTGTCTTCCAATTTCATTAAGCTATCACGAAATTGTATGTATAGGCGATAGTTTTCTAAAGAGGCTTCAAAATTACCGCTTAATTTCTCCATATCCGCAAGATGCCGGTAAACCTGGCCAATGCTTTCTAATTGCCTGCTTTTTTGATAAAGCAACAAAGCTTCGTTAAGGCATTTTTTCGCCTCTTTTAAACTGCTGTTTCTTTCGCCCGCGCTAATGGTTGTTTTTGCCAAAGAAATATATGTAGAACCAATATTTGCTTTAATTAATGCCAATTCGGCCTGGTTGCCAAGCTCCTCAAAGATCTTCATGGCATTGAATTGCATTTCGAAAGATTTTTTAAAATTCTCTTCTGCATCAAAAATGTTAGATATGTTTAAATAAGCTACAGCAACATTTTTTTTGTTACCGGTAATTTGCGCGAATTTTAAAAATTTAAAATAATAAATAAAAGCTTCTTTGTTCTTTCCCTGTTCGGCATATACCGTACCAATATTAGAATAAGAAATGCCCATCGTGTTTGTATCTCTTAAAATAGTGCTTAATTCTAAAACCTTATTATAATATTCGAGTGATTTGGCATAATTTGTTTGCCGGTCGTATGCAATACCAATATTATTGTAAATAGTTAAGGCCTCTTCTTTTGAAAAAACCTCATTGGTAAGCTTAAGCGCTTTATAATAATATTCTAATGAAGCATCGAGATTATCCTGAGAATTGTAAATCTCTCCAATTTTATTTAAACAGATAGCCGTTTTGCGATCGTTGCCAATCTCTTCTCTCAACAAAAGCTCTTTTTTATATTGGACTAAAGCGCTGGCATAGCTTTCCTGGTTCTCTAAAGTATAAGCAATGCTTTGTATAGCATTGGCTAACCAAACCTTAGAAATAGAAATATCAAGAGCGGCAGTAAGTTTTTCCGCCATTATTTTAGAGATGGTAGCGTACTTGATTGCTTTTGAATAATTACGTTGCGCAACATATTCGTTACTTAAATTAATAAGAGTGTTTATTCTAATAGTATCATCAAGGCCGGCAGAGGACGATTCGGCATTCAACGTTTTAATATCTGCAAGAAGGGAATCTATTACACGCGTTTGTCCTTTCAATCCTACAAATGAAAAGAAGATGATAAATAAGAAACAATAAATGTGTTTTACAGTAATATCCACGGGTTATTTGCTGAAACGAAGAAAAACTAAATTTAGCACAAATTTGCCCAGCCTTAAAATATTTTTTAACAGTTATTGCCTTATTTCCTGCTAATTTGTTCATTAAAAAGACACCCATGCAGCCTTTAAAATCAATATCTTTAAGCCTTTAATTTTAATTATGGCAATACTAAAATATTCGGAGCAATTAGCTGACGTAGAAGCAGCAAAAAAACTTGGCCTTTTACCTGAAGAGTTTGATAAAATAAAAGAGATCCTTGGCAGAACCCCCAATTTTACTGAGGTTTCTATCTTCTCAGTAATGTGGAGCGAGCATTGCTCTTACAAGAACTCTATTACCTGGTTAAAAACTTTACCTAAAGATGGTCCGCATATGTTGGCCAAAGCAGGTGAAGAAAACGCCGGCCTTGTTGATATTGGCGATGGTTTGGCATGTTGCTTTAAGATAGAATCTCATAACCATCCAAGCGCTATCGAACCATACCAAGGTGCAGCAACGGGTGTAGGCGGTATTAACCGTGATATTTTTACAATGGGCGCTCGTCCAATTGCTCAATTAAACTCACTTCGTTTTGGCGATCTTAGTTCGCCTAAAACACAATGGTTGCTAAAAGGTGTGGTTAAAGGCATTGGCGATTATGGTAATGCTTTTGGTATACCAACTGTAGGCGGCGAAGTGTTTTTTGATGAATGTTACAATGTAAACCCACTGGTAAACGCTATGAGTGTGGGGATTGTAAAACACGGCGAAACTGTAAGTGCTACTTCTTTTGGTGTTGGTAATCCTGTGTTTATTGTTGGTTCATCAACAGGTAAAGACGGTATTGCAGGTGCTGCATTCGCCAGTAAAGATCTTACCGAAGATTCTGCAAAAGATCTTCCATCTGTACAGGTTGGCGATCCTTTCCAGGAAAAATTATTATTAGAAGCTACTTTAGAGGTTATTAAAACCGGCGCCGTTGTTGGCATGCAGGATATGGGTGCTGCGGGTATTACCTGCTCAACATCCGAAATGAGTGCTAAAGGCGAACATGGTATGAATATTTGGTTACACAAAGTACCTACCCGCCAGGCAGGCATGCATCCTTTCGAAATTTTATTATCAGAATCGCAGGAGCGTATGTTGGTAGTAGTTGAAAAAGGAAAAGAAGCTATTGTAAAAGCTGTATTTGATAAATGGGATCTTAACTGCGAACAAATTGGTGAGGTTACTGCCGGCGACCGTTTAAAATATTATATGAACGATGAGCTTGTTGCCGATGTACCTGCGGGTGTATTGGTATTAGGCGGTGGAGCACCGGTTTACAAACGTGATTATAAAGAGCCTGCTTATTATGCAGAATCTAAAAAATTTGATATTAATTCTATTTTTGAACCAACCGATCTTAAACCTATTATGGAGCACTTAGCTAAGCATCCAAATTTAGCAAGCAAACGTTGGGTTTATAACCAATACGATAGTATGGTGGGTACAATTAATATGAGCACAAACAAGCCAAGTGATGCGGCAATAGTAAATATTAAAGGCAGCAAAAAAGGTTTGGCTATGACAGTTGATTGTAACGCACGTTATGTTAATGCAGATCCTGAAGTAGGTTGTGCTATTGCAGTAAGCGAAGCTGCCCGTAATATTGTTTGCAGTGGTGGTGTGCCCAGTGCGGTAACCAACTGTTTAAATTTTGGTAATCCTTACAATCCTGAAGTGTATTGGCAGTTTGTTGGTTCTATAAAAGGAATGAGCAGTGCATGTTTAAAATTTCAAACTCCGGTTACAGGTGGTAATGTTAGTTTTTATAATCAGTCAAGTTACGAAGGCCCTGTGTTTCCAACGCCTACAATTGGTATGATAGGTATTGTTGAAGATAAAGCTTTACAAACCACTTTGGATTTTAAAAACGAAAATGATACTATTTATTTAATTGGCGAAAGCAAGAACGACATTTCATCATCTGAATATTTATACAGTTTTTGCAAAGTAAAAAACAGCCCTGCGCCTTATTTTAATTTAGATACCGAATATAATATTCAGCAGGCAGTGAAAGATGTAATTAAATATAAACTAATTAATTCTGCACACGATATTAGTGATGGTGGTTTATTTATGACACTTTTAGAAAGTGCTATGGTAAATAATTTAGGTTTTGAGATTAATTCTGAAGTTTCTATTCGCAAGGATGCCTTTTTATTTGGCGAGGCTCAAAGCAGGGTAGTAGTGAGCGCTTCAACCGACAACGCTTTAAAATTAGAGACAGAATTAAAAAAACAAAATATACCTTTTTCAAAATTAGGAACTGTAACAGGTAAATCAGTTGTTATTGATTCTGTCAATTACGGAACCGTTAGTGATTATAAACATTCTTTCGATACAAGTATTGAGGACTATATGAATTAAAACTATCATTCCGAAGAATGAGGGATTTAAAACAGCTCAACACTAAATTTAAAAAGGTTTCAGAATTCTGAAACCTTTTTTGCGTAATAATCTATTTTTTTATTAAATATTTTTGGCCGTTGCCTGCGGCCTGGGCTTTTCACTTCAAGTCCTCATTCCGCTTTCGCTGCATTGCGGGCTTTCCATTACAATCCCTAATGCAAATTTCGTACGCCGGCGTGAGGGATATGAAGGGTTTAGCTCTTTTGCCTAATAGGGCAAAAAGCCGGAGCGAAGCGGAGCCCGCAATAGCCCGGCCCAAAGGGACACGCCCAACAGAACAAATAAATACTTCAATGGTTTTGCAGGGTTTAAAACAAAAGGCTTCAGAAAATCCTAAAGCCTTTTTTATAATTTATTAATTGTTCCCTGTATTATTTTTTGTCCTTTAAATTTTCTTCAGTAGCTTTTATCATTTCTAAATGAGCGCTAACTTCAGGCGCTGTTTTTTGAGCCCAGGCTTTAATATCAGCATCATCGCATTTATCTGAGATCTTATTTAACATGCTTAAAGCATCTTCATGTTTGTCTTTCATTTTAGATATATAAGCTTTATCATAATCTATTCCTGTTTTTTCAGTTATCTTTTCAATGTCTTTTCTTTGCTCATCGGTTAGATCCGTTGGAAGCGTTACAGCTTTTGTAGCTGCCAATTTTTCAACATCAACGATCATTTTTCCATGCGCTTCCAACATCATAGTCGCTATTTTTTTTACTTCAGCGGTAGAAGCATTTAAAGCTGCGTTTTCAGAAGCTTTTATTTCGAATAAATTTCCTGAATAGGCATCAACTAAATGTTCGGCCCCCTTTTCTTCATTTTTATCCAGGTTAACTTCATTTACTTCTTCTGCTACCTCTTTTGGATCTTTTTCGTTTGAACAAGAAGTTGTCATTGTAAGTACAAGGCTTAAAGCCGTAAAATAACCTGTAATTTTTTTTAGTGTTGTCATAGTTCTGTTTTTTAATTATTTAGTATTCCTATTAAAAAATTATGCCATTGTTTTATCTGTTATAAAACGATGTAAATGGACTTTCTGATATTTTATACGGGTAATAATTTTCCCAAAAATACCATAAAACAAACCCCGCATATTATTGCGGGGCTTGTACTTAAAAAAACAATAATTATGAAAAATTATTATCTCTTGTTTTTTTTATTTTTTTTACCGCTACTTTTTTTATCTGAATAATTTTCGCCGTAAAATTCGTTATTGCCACGTTCGTACTCGTTATAATTTCCGGAATTACCATCGTTATAGCCATTATTATTTTTCATATGGCCGCCGTTGTTATCGCCAAAATTTTTGTGAGATCCATAACCTTGGTTCTTATAAGCACTTCCTTCATTTTTATTCCAGCCACCATTATTATAACCCTGGTTAGATTGATTGTAATTTGGTTGACTATAATAATTATTAGGATTGTTAGAATTTCCCTGGTTATAACCACCACTATAGTTTTGATTGTTGTTACCACCCATGTTATAATCAGAATTGTAACCGCGGTTATAACCACCTTTATGATGACCTCCCATGCCGCCATAATATTCTTCTTCATTAGAATCAGAATCATCACGGTCTATTTCTGAGCCTTGATTTGACTTATTCCAATTTTGATTACCTTGGTTATAGCCTCCGCCATAGTTTTGGCCACTGTTATAATTTGATGAGCCATAATTTTGGTTGCTTTGATTGCCCTGGTTATAATTGTTGTTTGGGTTGTTGTAATTTCCGCCCCAGTTTTGATTTCCTGAACCATATTGGTTTGTATTATTTTGATTATCCTGATTATAGCCTCCGCCGTAATTTTGGCCGCTGTTATAATTTGATGAACCATAATTTTGGTTGCTATTGCCTTGATTATAGTTTTGGTTCCCTTGGTTATAACCTCCATAATTTTGATTATTATAACCCTGGTTTTGGTTACCATAGTTTTGATTCCCTGAATTATAATTTTGGTTTTGATAACCCTGATTGTTATTTTGGCCACCGTAATTTTGATTGCCTTGATTGTATTGGTTGGAACCGTAGTTTTGGTTTCCGGAAGTGTACTGATTTGACCCCTGGTTGTAATTTTCGTTAGATTTATATGGGTCGTTCCACGATTTGTTTTTTGAATTGGTGTAATAGTTTTTGTTTTGATCGCCTTCGCTATAATTTCCCTGGTTATATTTACTGCCTTGATTATATTGATTATCCCAATTTTTATTATTCATGTTAGAATTATTTTCATCATCTTCCTTTGAAAATTGATTATTATTATTCTTTTTTGAATCGTATTCTTTAGGATTTGTATAATCTTTTGAGTTTTCTTTATTCCAGTTCTTATTTGAATTGTCAGATGTGTAATCTGTTTTTGTTTTGTTATCATCATCGTTCTTATACGATGTGTTCTTTCCTGTTTCTGATGTTAAATTTTTCTTCGACCCGTAATTATCACTGTCAGTTGTTTCCGACTCCGAATTAGCGGTCGTTTTTGAAGTTGTTGAATTCTCGTCATTCTCATAATTAGAATCCTTTTTGTTTTTTAAAGTAGACATAGTTATTTATTTTTAGGGATTAATAATAATTCGTTAATATGACTGAACCCTTAAATACCATGCCAATTAAAACTTGCAGATAAAACGCTAATTATCAATAAATTAAAATTTACAATAGATGTGTTGTGTAGATTTTTTGTGCTGAAAAACTTCCATGGAGATTTTAATCTACATGTGGAATCGTGATAAAAAGTTAATTATCTTTTAATTACGCCAATGAAAGCATTAGTCAAAATTATTTTGTACTCTTTTTTGCTGCTTTTTTTGACTCTTTTACAGGAGGCTGTTCTGTTTCGTAATAATTCGCGCCATCAAATCCCTTGCCGGTGCCTTTGTTGTTTTTCAGATGTCCGCCTTTATTGTTTTGTCCATCTTTGTTTCGTTCTTTATTGGAGGTTTCTCCGTTGTTTCGTAAAGCACTACCTTCTTCTTTTTTCTTAGCGGGAGTTTCGCTTTTTTTTACTACAGAATTCTTCTTTTTTAAAATGGCCATAATATTATTTTTAATTATATAAATACAATTAAAAATCATGCCAGTAAAGTAGGGAAGGAACAGCTATTATAACGCCTGTAATTCGGGCATTTGACTAACGCTATCTAAAAGATCAAATAAGGCATTAGGTGAATCGAGCGTTACCAATTTTGTACGCGTTTCCTTAAAATTTGGAATGCCTTTAAAATAATTTGAATAGTGATTACGCATTTCAAGCAAGCCTAATTTTTCGCCTTTCCATTCCAGTGATTTTTGTAAATGTAATTTGCAAACATCAACACGATTAATAATTGTTGGTTTAGCTAAATGCTCACCGGTTTTAAAATAATGTTTTATCTCGTTAAAGATCCATGGATAGCCAATGGCAGCACGGCCTATCATAATGCCATCAATGCCGTATTTATTTTTATACTCTAATGCTTTTTCAGGGCTATCAATATCACCATTACCAAAAATTGGAATTTTTATTCTAGGATTATTTTTTACAGCGGCAATGGGTTCCCAGTTTGCAGAGCCTTTATACATTTGCTGGCGTGTGCGGCCATGTATTGATAATGCTTTAATACCAATATCCTGTAAACGTTCGGCCACCTCCATAATATTGATGGTTGCATCATCCCAGCCTAAGCGGGTTTTAACGGTAACAGGTAAATTAGTGCTTTTTATAACGGCTTTGGTTAAGCGCACCATAAGGTCAATATCCTTTAAAACTCCGGCGCCTGCACCTTTGCATACAACCTTTTTTACGGGGCAACCAAAATTAATATCTACAATGTCAGGATTGGCAGCATCTACGATCTTACCAGAAAGTGCCATTGCCTCTTCATCACCACCAAAGATCTGAATACCGATTGGACGTTCGTAATCAAAAATATCAAGCTTTTTGCGGCTTTTAATAGCATCACGAATTAATCCTTCGCTGCTAATGAATTCCGTATACATAAGATCGGCGCCATATTGTTTGCAAACCAAACGAAATGGCGGATCACTTACATCCTCCATAGGAGCAAGTAGCAAAGGGAAATCAGGAAGTTCGATTGTATCGCCGATCTTTATCACGGGCGCAAAGGTAGTCAAAAAACCTAAAAATATAAGAATAAACCACGTAGAAACATGGCAAACAAATACAAATTATGATTTGAAAGGAAAAACAAACACTTTCTGGTCTTAGACGAAGAAATATGTAAACTTTAAAAAAATCTTAAGATAAAAAACTATGTTCTACGTGTTTAATATTTATACTTAACGCCATGGCTGATAATAGATATCTGCCAGTATGCTTTCCATACCTGGCTGCAACAAGTTTATCCTACCTAAGGTAACATTTACAGAAATAGTTTGGTTGAGGTAATATAATTTTTTGTAAACTTTAAAATCTTTTGGCACAAAAGACAAACTAAAGTTTACCTTATAATTATCGTACTTGAAGTTACTGTTTGTATTCGCGGTATTTACAATGCTATTTTGCGAACTATAAATTGTCAGTTCAATAGGTTGATCTTTCCATTTACCGCCAAAATAAATTTGTCCGTTAAGTTTTAATGTTTTTGTATTTTGATTACTTAATTGCGGAATATTTTCTTTTTGTAATTCGGCGCGATAATATAATAAACTGTCTTGAGTACGGTTGATCCATGTGTCAGTAGTATCACCTTCTGTTTTAAAATCTGAAAAATAAATTTTTAAAAAAAAATTATTTTTGCTTTCATCGTAAAATAAATATGATGGGCCTTTTACCGTGTAACAGTTATTTGAATTCTGGCATGACTCAAGGGAAGTGCCTGAAGAAACAATATCTTGCGAAAACACTTTAAAAGAAAAAACTAAGAAAAAAAGTATATAATGTAGTTTCATATATACTCTTATACGCAAAGGCTGTGCCAAGGTTTAGCTAAACCTTCTTTCTGTTCATACCCAATGCTCTTAGCATCCAGTTAGGAAGCGGCTTTTCAGGTGCACGTTTTTTGAGATCCAAATACCAACCCCATTTTTTCATGATCGGAATTTTTTTGGTTTCAACAAATTCAATTAAAGCACCATCCGGATCTTCAATATACGTAAAATGTCCTGCGGCTTCGCCCATTTCAAAGCCGGCGCCACCATCTACTGTAAAAGGATGTCCGGCCGCTTCACAGGCTTTTTTCAAAGCTTCCATGTTTTTAATATCAAAACATAAATGTATAAAACCAAGATCGCCCCAAAAACGATTTTCAAATATTTTGCGGGGCGTATAATTTTTTGCTTCAACCAATTCAATAAAACTGTTGCCAAATAATTTTGAGAACGGCCCAACACGTTCTTTACTATGTGTTAAAATAGCGCGCTTTGTTGTTACTGCGCCTCCCGGCAAAACGGAAAGATCTGTATAACTGTCTTCACCTTTATATTGCACTTTGTCATAACCTAACACATCAGCATAAAATTTAATAGATCTTTCAATATTGCTTACACCAATTATCATTCCAACGGGGCCACCGGTTTCTCTTAACCCTTTAGCAAACCAGGCATCATCTTCAATAATTTCAAATAAATTTCCAAAAGGGTCTTCCATAAAAAAGTGTTGTTTACCAACAGGATTTTTAGTGATCTCGCCTAATAGTTTTACACCTTTTGATTTAAAAAAATCATAAGACGCTTTCACATTCTCTGTTTTTATCTTGGCACAAAACAAACCCAGATCTCCTAATTGTGCTTTAAATGTTGCTGCTTGTGGTGTGCGACTGGTATATTGCCAGATCTCAAAACCGCCGCCGCCTTTCATATTAATGGCTAAAATTGCATGGCGTTTATGGGGTTTTCCCCCTGTGTAAGGCAGCATTAGATTAGCTTCGGCCGCTTCTTCAAAAACCGGCACATCCATACCAAAATAATTATTATACCATTTAAAACCTTCGTTTACATTGGCAACCCCAATGCCAACTTGCTGTATTCCTGAAATTATATAACTCATATATTCACAAATATAAGAGTTATAAAAAAAGCAAATAAGTTATTTAAGGATTATTTTTTGGCTATAGGTTTTATCAGCCTGCCTGGCCGTTACAATATACATTCCGGATACAGGATTGACCTTGATAGCTAGTGGATAAAAGGTGTCGTTACTAATATTTAAAAGTAGTTCAGAATGTAATTGTTTACCATTTAACTCAGTTAATGTTACAAATACATTACCATTCATATTTGAAAAACTAATTCCGGGTTTACCGTTATTATTATTGTAAACTTTTATACTTCCGTCTTGTTTTATATCAAAATCCACTGCAACCAATTGTGAGTATTCTGCATTACCACTTTTACTTATGTTTGCCAACCTGTAATATGAAATACCTTGATAAGGCGAATAATCATTTTGATAATACTTTAAAAGACCACTCATATTGCCGGCTCCCGGCACGGTTACAATATCTTCAAAATTTACGCCGTCTTTTGTTTTTTGAATAATAAAATGATCGTTTTCTTTCTCTCCAAAAGTTGTCCAGCTAAGATCTACTTTATCCAGATTTTTTATAGCCTTAAAACTTACAAGGTTAATAGGTAAAGGACTAGTAAGATAGTTTTTAGTACCAATAGTATAATATCCATCATCCGCAAGTACGTAGCTGTTAAATATAACGCGGTCACCAACAATTGTATTAGCTGTTGCAACTTCTGTCCAGTTGCCTGTTTGTGCATTTCTGTATATTAAAACATAATTACTCGCCGGCCCTAAAACAACACTGCCTACCCCACCATCGCTCATATCAAATTCAATATCTGTATTTAATGGCATTAAAGTATTTGTAATATCAATGTACCAAATGCGAAGCCATCGTGCGTTATTAGTGCCTGTAAGACCCCCTACATCTACAGTTACCTGATAATTGGCCAGTTGTGCGTGCCCTGCTAATGCATAATCACTATCTTCGAGCCCCGAATTAGCACTAATGGTTAAGCCACCCGAAATAGAAGCTGAAAACGAAGGGTTGCTACCGGTGCTTTCATTACCAATACCGGCAACTTCTCTGTCATAATTACCATTGGCCGCATTATCGCCAATATACTTATCATTTGCAGTAAGCGGAATATTATATTTTGCGGATAGATAATTATCTACAATTATTTTTCGAGCACTTGTTAATGCCTCACGGTAAATAATTATTTCAGAAATGTATCCACCAAACGGTCTTGGGTCTGACGCATCTGTTGTTCCTAAAATTATTGGTGATGCATTGTTGGGCACAAAACTGCTGGTTTCCGTTGAAGTAATATCGAGCGTTTGGTCGTTATATGTTTTACTTCGGTTAGCTGCAGTTAAGGTACCATCGTAAACCACATCAATAATATAATTGTTATTTACAGTATATACCGTATTAGTTGGATAACGATCATTTGTTGTTTGAATATCCACATGAAATTTATTAGAAGTGTAGTAGAACAACATAAATGATTGATTTACCGAAACTGTAGTTCGTTTAGAAACAATTACCCTTGCATCGCCAAAATTTTGTGGGCGACTTACGGTAAAAAAAGTATAACCGGCTGTATTATCCAATATGGGCGAATCGGGGCCGAGCATTTTATCATTTTGACCTGCCGCACCGTTGTTATCAAATTGTATAGCAGGAAAGCCATTCATAACATTTGTAACAAAAGAAGGTTGTTGTACCGCCACTGTTTGAGTAACGTTCATACTATTACCCGAAGCATCATTCCAGGCCGAAATAGCAGTTGCATTAACTGTACTGGAAGTTCCGGCATCGGCCTTTAACCAAAAAACATTACTAGCACTTGTGCCAACACCCGCGGGACCGGTTTGCTGGAATAACGGCAATGGTAAGCCAAAGGCCAGTAAAAATATTGCTAAAAACTTCATTGGAAGTGTAAAAATAGGATTTATACTCACTTTTCATGCAATATTTAGGCCAACAGCCCTAT
The DNA here is from genome assembly GCA_013816615.1 of Bacteroidota bacterium. Classification (GTDB taxonomy): domain Bacteria; phylum Bacteroidota; class Bacteroidia; order B-17B0; family Aurantibacillaceae; genus Aurantibacillus. The sequence continues at coordinate 17,694 of JACDED010000013.1, read as the reverse complement.
TTATGCGGTAAATACACCGTCTAAAAAGTTATAATTTTTAGATTTTGTATTTCTACATTCTTAATTACATTTGTGTTCAGCAATTTTAAATTAAAATTATGTACGGCCAACTAAAAGATCAACTACAAAAAACATTAGCAGAAATTGACAGCAATGGTTTATTTAAGCGCGAACGCGTTATTACCACGGCAATGGATGCAGTAGTAAAAGTAAACGGTAAAGATGTAATTATTTTTTGTGCGAATAACTATTTGGGATTATCGTCGCATCCAAAAGTAATTGAAGGGGCTAAAAAAGCCTTAGATAGCCATGGTTTTGGCATGAGTAGTGTACGTTTTATTTGTGGCACACAAGATATTCATAAACAATTAGAAGAAAAGATCGCTAAATTTTTAGGCACGGAAGATACAATTTTATATGCTGCGGCGTTTGATGCTAACGGCGGTGTATTTGAACCTTTGTTTGATGAACAGGATGCTATTATTAGCGACGAATTAAATCATGCAAGTATTATTGATGGTGTGCGTTTGTGTAAAGCACAGCGTTACCGGTATAAAAATTGCGACATGGCCGATCTTGAAGAGCAATTAAAAGCTTCGCAGGCACAGCGCAACCGTATTATTGTAACGGATGGTGTGTTTAGTATGGATGGCTTTGTTGCGCCCTTAGATAAGATCTGTGATCTTGCAGATAAATACAATGCTTTAGTAATGGTGGATGAATGCCACGCCAGCGGCTTTATTGGTAAAACCGGTCGTGGTACTATTGAAGCAAAAAATGTAATTGGCAGAGTAGATATTATTACGGGAACTCTTGGAAAAGCTTTGGGCGGTGCTATGGGTGGCTTTACGTCGGGCAGAAAAGAAATTATTGAATTGTTACGTCAACGTTCTCGTCCGTATTTATTTAGTAACTCGTTAGCCCCAAGCATTGTTGGCGCCAGCTTAGCGGTATTTGATCTGTTAACAGAAACAACTTCTTTACGAGATAAGTTAGAGTGGAATGTTAACTACTTTAAAAAAGGAATTAAAGCCGCAGGATTAGAAATACGTGAAGGCGATAGCGCTATTGTACCCGTGATGTTATACGATGCTAAATTAGCACAAACCTTTGCCGCAAAATTATTAGACGAAGGAATTTATGTGATTGGATTTTTCTTTCCGGTTGTACCAAAAGATAAAGCGCGTATTCGTGTACAATTAAGTGCGGCACATGAACAAGAACATTTGGATAAAGCCATTGCTGCTTTTGCTAAAGTTGGCAAAGAGCTTGGTGTTATTAAATAATTTATGATTTATTTTTAGAAGCGATTATTGACCTGTATAAGATTTTTATAGACTCCGATGCGGAAATATTTCGTGACACACAGGCGATCGTAAACGAAAATAAAAAACTCGAAAAAATATTAATAATACCTATTAGCAGAACGCCCACAAAAACGGTTGTTAATTCTGCCCAATGGTAAACATACATTGAGCCAACGGCAATGCCAAAATTTCCGGAAGAAACTGTTACGTGACGTATATCAAAAGGTAACCCGAAAAAAGTGCCCAGGTTACCGGCCGCACCTAAAATAATACCAAGAAACATACTGCCAATAATGGCACCAAGACTCTTTTCTACAAATGCCCCTGCTTTTGAAAGAAAAGATTGTGAATATTTTTGTACCCAGCGTGGATGTTTTTTAATGCGTTCTGCAAAATCAGAAAACACAACCTTATTATCATAATAACCCGTTATTATACCTGCAAGCGTTAAAAATACGCCTGTAAGCGCTGCATAAAATAAGGATAAACTTAATAAGGGATGGTTAGACTCCAATTGTTTAGAAGCAGTTTCGTAATCGAAGAACTGATAAGCATAAAAATATTTTAGCAAGAGTGCAATTAAAAAACTAACAGGTAACACAATTATTAAATTACCCGCAAGTGATATAAACTGGCTGCGTATAATTTGTTTTAATACCGGCGCTACAGTTGCACTTGCGTTATTTTCACCAATATTGGCTGCAATGTATGAAGCTGTCATAGCGGGTTGTTTGGTTGCAAGTGTAAAATGTAAAAAATGCATTAATACAAAACCAAGGCCATAGTTTAAACCAAATAATAAACCTTCAAAAAACAACGACAAACCTAACTCATGAATATAATGTTTTATAAAAACCAGGAATACAACAATTAACCCACCGCCCATTGCAGAGCGAAATAATTTTTTATTTTCATTTCGTGAAAAACCGATATAATGTTCTCCTTTTTCTGAAGTATGGCTCATAATACGATAAGCAAGTAAACCCGTATTGGTTTTTATAAAACTTGTAACACTATATTTATCATAGTTTGCTTTTAATAAAGTAAGTGAAAGCTCTTTTGATGCAACATGCTTTACTGCCCTGTCTTGAGAAAAAATAAGAATTAATGTGCGAATGCGTTTAATATGCTGCTCGGCTCTTTTTATTAAAAAAGTAAGATGCAGGCTTGTTCCCATTTCATCTTTTTTTGATACCAGGGTTTTAAATATTTGCTCGCAACGCCTTAATTCTATGAGTACAACCGTACTGTGCTTTTCAACTTCGGTTTTATTTTCGTCGGTTTCAACAAATTCATTAATAGATCTATTCAATTCAAAAAAAGGCGAATGTGTATCATCCGCTTCGGGTAATTTTTGAACGATGTATGGGTCAACGCCTAACGTTACTAATCTGTGTGAAAGAATTACGAGTGCGTTTTTTATTTGGGAGTTTATATTTTTTTGATAAAAAGAATTTGTAAGAATAAAAAAAGAAAAGATCAATGACCAATTGTTCGCGTCAATTTTATTGATCCACTCACTGTTCTTACGATCTTCCAATAAAAAAGAAAGAAAATTACCCACTTCTGTTTTATTCGTTACAGGAGGAAAAAACTTATATTTAATGCGCTTGATTAATTCAGAAAAAAAACCCTGGCTCGAATTAATTCCATAATCGGTAAAAGCATTTACGAAAAAAGCCTGTTCGAGAAATAAGGTTGTAAATTTTTTTAATTCGATCTGAAGTTCAGTATTATTTTTTTGTCTTTTTAATAACTGGGTTAGCTGAAAATTAAAATCATCTTTACCTGATATTCTTTTAATCTCAGCAATTAAAAAAAAGATGGTGAGATATTGATTTTTCTTAAGATTCATAAGCGTGTTAAATGTACGAACAGTTTTTAACGTTTTTGGGGATTAAATTCCGCATTCATTTTGTATCCTTTTGTTAAAATCCGCATTATTTAACATTATAAACCCCTCTAAAAGCAGGAATAAGATTTGATTCTTTTATACAATAACTTTTAAATATAAAGCCATGTATTCAAAGGAAATCAAGTTAGACCCTGTTTCTAGATTTTTATCAGGAAAATTTTCAAAATTACTTATTGTATCAGGAATTGCAATTATTGCATATTTAAGCGCTTAGATCAATCGCTTAAAATAATTTTATCCTGTATTACCCGTGTTGGCGTGATCAATTTAATAATATATTGACCGGGAATTAATTTAGGAAGAATTACTTCGATGCTTTTGTCTTTTATTTCGAAATTATGCAAAGTCGTTTGTTCACCGTTAATTGAAACGATCAGTATTTTCTTCACGGTTATTTTTTCTTCAAAATCAATAGTAATTATTCCGGTTGTTGGGTTGGGATAAATTTTTATTTTGTTATTAGTAAAAGTGTGGTTTTTAATAGCATTTATAAAATGGTAGATCTTAAATGTATCGGCAAAACAATTTAAACTATCTGTAACAATAATTACTGAGTTAGAAAATGCAGGAAGGGTATTTTGTTTTGTTTTAATTGTGTTGTGCGACCAATTATAATTTCCATTCCATGAAGCAGTCAGCGTAATTGCTTGCGGGGAAATAGAATTTATAAGAGTTACTTTTTGAATATTTTTAAATATGGTAAACTTATCATATACCACGCTGTCTTCACCAATAAAAAAAGCATCCATCCTGTTTGCATCCACTTCAATAACCGTTGCCATACCTTTTGTATTGTTTGAATAATACATGGCATCGTGTGGATATGAAGGCTGTATGCCTGTAACTTTTCCGGATGAACCGCATACAGCATAAACAACACCTTTATTGTTGATCGTATCTTTTATATAAGGACAAGAATTTGACGTGCCGTCATAACGCGCCGAAGAACTGTCTTTAGCATGTGTAGGTTTACCAAATGTAGCTTCCGCGCCGGTATGGCCTTTCATTAACCACGAACGCTCAAGAACATGGCTGTGCCCATTCAATACAAGATCAACTTTACTTCTTTCAAATAAAGGTGTCAAATAAGTGCGAACGTTAACAAGATCTCCTTCCCAATCAGAAGTATGATTACCCATTGTGTAAGGCGGGTGATGAAAATAAACTACTGTCCACATTAAATTGTTTTGTGAAAGATCTTGCTTTAACCAAACATATTGTGGCGAAAGTGTATCATATACTTTTAATGATTGCTCTGTGCCATAAGAATCAATACTAATAAAGTGAACATTAGCATAATTGTAAGAATAATACGAAGCGGTTCCGGAAGATAGGCCACCAAGCTCTCCCGTGGTTGGCACATTAAAAATAGAATAATAAGCAACGTTTTTATTTTCAGCATTTATAGTATTATTTGCATAATCATGGTTACCAATGCATGGATACAAAGCTGTGTTATGCATGATGAAATTATTTTGATAGGGAGCGAAAAAAAGATTAGCATACTCATTAGCAAGCCCGTTCTCATAAGCATTATCGCCTAAAATCAGCCAGCAATTTACATACTTATTTTGAACAAAGTTCATAATAGCGCCTTTAGTGTTTGTTTGCGTGACCATGCCGGTGCCGCAATCGCCCGTAGCTACTATTCTGATTTTTTTATTGTTGGCCGGAGCTGTGAAAAAATAAAAAGTATCTGTAACAAACGTGCTAGTGGAGTTAGTAACCGAATAAAAATACTTTGTATCAGGAGTTAACCCACCTAAAAAAACAGAATGCTGTTTTGTTAGTGAAAATGATCCCGCAGTTTGATTTAAGTTGGTTTTTATTAAGCCAAGTTTTACAATAGAGCTACAGGTTGTATCGGTATGCCAGTTTACACGAATAGAAGTTTTACCGGCCATTTGTAAATAAGGGCCATAAACCAATAGTGCATTTTGAGAATGCACAACAAGTGAAAATAAAATCGAAATAAATAAAACTGCACGCTTAAGCATGATTAAAGCTAATAATAAATTTATTAATCCGCATCGTTAAAACCACTAATATCTCTACGGTCTTTTTTTGTTGGCCTGCCACTTCCTTTATCACGTTTAATATTTACATTGAAAAAAACCGAGTCTAGTTTTTCCTGTTTTGTTTTTGGCGGCGAATGGTCTGCATAATGCTTTTGTGCTAACTCAAAATTGCCACGTTTTTCAAGTAATGCAGTAACTTCAATTATCTTTTTATCAACGCCAATGGTAAGCGTGTATTTTTCTCCAACCTTAACAACATGCGAAGGTTTAAAATTATCGCCATCCAGTTTTACTTTACCGCCTTTAATCGCATCGGAAGCCAGTGTGCGCGATTTATACATGCGTATTGCCCATAAATACGTATCCGCCCTTACTTCCATTACCGCAAAATAAAAAATTTAGAAACGTAAGACGTTTGTCCGTCATTTAGCCGTAAAAAATACATTCCATTATTTAGGTCGGCAACAGTAATTGTGGTGAGATCAAAAGTGGTTGTAAGATCTAATATTTTTAAAGGCTTGCCGTGTTGGTCGTAAATAAAACCGCTAAGCTTTGTATTATTTGTATTATATATTCGTACCGTAAGATAGTCAGATACTGTTTGCACGGGGCTCGGATAAACGCTGATGCTTGTATTAAGGATCTCGGGCACAAATATTTTTTTTATAACAGAGTTTTCTACAGGAACCAATTCTATTTTATAATAATTGTCGGTATTAAATAAAGGATCATTGTGAAAATAACTTATACTTTCATCTCTTGCTGTATCGCCGCAAATACCTGGATAATTAAATACGTCTGTAAAATTTACAGAATCTTTACTGTGTTTAATAATATAGCCGCTGCAAGACGTACCTTTTGTAATAGTAAATTTTACGGCAACCCCTTTTCCGGCTAAAAAAACTTTATAGTTGCTAATGCGTTGTGCAAAACCACTCAGCGAAAAAATAAAAAGCATTAAAAAGATTATTTTTTTCATTCTTCAGTTATCCAGGCAAAATCATTTTTACCATTGTAATATAAAGTTAATACGTAATTACCTTTTTGTACCCCTAGTTTTTTAGTATCGATCAACAGTTGATTGTTACCTTTTTTTATATTTAGATCTTTTACAATAATTTTTTCATAACCTGCCAATAAAGGTTTTGTTAATATAGCTGTTAGCTTAACATCTGTGGTTGCTTCATAATTAAGTTTTATTTCAGGCGTAAAAGCAATTGTTTTTTCAAAAGTAATTTCTTTTGAATTATTTTTTTGAAGATCATACGATGAACCTTCATCAAAAATAGCAAACTCCGACTGCTCTTTTTTTATTGGTTTCCAACCGGCAATTATTTTTTTTCGTTCTGTTGTTAAAGATAAAGAGGTTTCTGTTTGTATTCTTAAATTTTGCTTAACAGGCGTTAGATTCATCTGATAGTGATCAAATTTTAAACCTCCGTTTTTGCTTACAGCCATTGTTATATCTGTTTTACCATAAGTAAAATAGTTTTGCGTATCGTAATATAAAACATAAACAATTCCTGTTTCATCTATAAATAAAGCAGGCATAAACTGATCTTTGTGATTGGGATGATAAGTAACTAAAATTGGCTCCGTCCATGTTTTGCCTTTATCGTCACTATACACAATAAAAACATCTTTATTATTTATTCCGTTCTTTTCATCACTCCAGCAAATGTAAATGCGGTTTTTAAATTGACCTTGGGTATTATCGCAAGCAATGGCGGGTATAGAATTAAAATTTGTTTTATTCTTAACAGGTACAACAGTTTGCATCACACCTTTTGCCTGGAAGTACAACGAATCATTTTGTATAACGGCACTATTAATTTCGCCATCACTGTTGGTACAAACCACTGAATTTTTATGTGCTTTGTTATATGGATTAGACACACGAACTCCAAGCCAGATCTGAGAAAAAAGAGCAGATTGTATAAAACAACACACTATAAAAATATTTTTTTTACTTATGCCCATTCTTTACGCTGCTTTATGTAAAAGTAATACAATTTGACTGTTGTTTTTTATAATTCCCGGCTTTTTTCCATATTTAACAAGGCTTTGCGAAGGAGGTAATTTTTCGAAAAAGACCATAATATTTCTTTTAATATGTCGGTCAAAATCTTACCTTTAACCTTTAATTTTTATATGGAAAGAGCAATAATTACAACTTATTTAGACCAAAACAAAGAGCGAATGTTGAACGAGCTTTTGGATCTTTTAAGAATACCTTCGGTAAGTGCAGATAGTACTTATAAGGCTGATGTTATTAAAACAGCTGAAGCTGTTAAGCAACGCCTGGTGGAAGCCGGAGCTGATAAAGTAGAGATCTGCCAGACCGACGGTTTTCCGGTTGTTTACGGTGAAAAAATAATTGATCCAAAAAAACCAACAGTTGTTGTTTATGGTCATTATGATGTGCAACCTGCAGATCCGCTTGAGTTATGGAATTCGCCACCCTTTGAGCCTGTAATTAAAAAAACAGATATTCATCCTGACGGCGCCATTTTCGCACGCGGTTCTTGTGATGATAAAGGCCAAATGTATATGCACGTTAAGGCTTTTGAGCTGATGATGAAAACAAATACATTGCCTTGTAATGTAAAATTTATGATTGAAGGGGAAGAGGAAGTTGGATCACCAAGCCTTGGGCCATGGATCATTAAGAATAAAGAAAAATTAAAAGGAGATATTATTTTAATTTCCGATACATCTATTATTGCAAACGATACACCAAGTATTGATACTGGTTTACGCGGCCTTTCCTATATGGAAGTAGAAGTAGTTGGACCAAACCGCGATCTTCATAGCGGTGTTTATGGCGGCGCAGTTGCCAACCCAATAAATATTTTATGCAAAATGATAGCAAGCTGTCATGACGAAAATAATCATATTACTATTCCCGATTTTTATGCTGATGTAATGGAGCTGAGCGCTGAAGAGCGCGCAGAGATGGCAAAAGCACCGTTCGACCTTAACGATTTTAAAAAAGACCTTAATGTTGGAGATGTTTGGGGCGAGAAAGGTTATACAACTATTGAGCGCACAGGTATTCGTCCGACATTAGATGTAAATGGTATTTGGGGTGGTTACACCGGCGAAGGTGCAAAAACTGTTTTACCAGGTAAAGCATTTGCTAAAATTAGTATGCGTTTGGTACCCAATCAAAATTCAGATAAGATCAGCGCTATCTTCCAAAAATATTTTGAAAGTATTGCACCAAAATCAGTTAAGATCACTGTTAAACCTCATCACGGTGGTGAGCCATATTTTTTAAGTTCAGAAAATAACGGTTACAAAGCGGCAAGTATGGCCATGCAGGAAACCTATGGCAAAAAGCCTGTGCCAACACGCGGTGGCGGTAGTATTCCAATTGTAGCATTATTCAGGCAAGAATTAGGTTTGGATAGTATTTTATTTGGTTTTGGTTTGGATTCTGATGCACTGCATTCACCAAACGAGCATTATGGTTTATTTAATTATTATAAGGGTATAGAAACCATCCCTTTATTTTATAAATATTATACGGAGTTATCTGCAAAATAAATTTAATGAGCGCTAGTGATTGGATAGGAACAACCGGTGTTACTTTGCTATTAATTGCTTTTGCATTAAACATTGGCAAAAAAATTACCACGGAATCTAAGACCTATTTAATTTTAAATATCCTTGGTGCATTATTAGCCGGCATTTCCAGTTACATGATCAATTTTACGCCTTTTGTTATTTTAGAAGGCGTATGGACTGCCGCAAGCTTAGCCAGCTTACTTAAAACTTTAAAAAATGAAGCCAACTAAATTTCTTTTTACAGCATTTTTATTTTTTGCTCTACTATTTTCTTCTTGTAAAGATTTTAAAGAAGTGCAGTGTACGGGTGTAAAAGGGTTTAAGATCAATAAAATTAACGCTCAGGGAATTGATGCAGATATTATTCTTGGCATTAAAAATCCAAATAAAATGCGTTTTGCTGTTTATAGAAGTGAATTTGATGTGATGTATAATGGTGTTAATCTTGGTAAAGCAAAGCTTTCTAAAAAAGTAAAGATCGCTGGTGATACTGAAAAAAATTATAGTTTCAATTTAAAAAGTAATTTTAAAGATGCTAATCCAATGGATATTATGAAACTGATAAATGGTGGTGGTAGAGGTTTTATAGAAGTAAGCGGCGATCTTAAAGCAGGTAAATTTTATTTAAAAAAACGCTATCCTGTTAAGGTGAAAGAGAAAGTGGATATGATGAGTAAGGATTAGTTAGTCAAAAAATTAAACCAAATAGACATACAGGTTTAATTTAAAACAAAACATTTAAAAGATCACATAATCCTTTCGCCCAGGCAAACAATTGTCATGTGTTCTTTTTTTAAACCAGGAAATTTTTCTATATTACTATGTGGTTAAATTAGTTTATGGATGGATTAGATCCAAAGTCTGCAAAAATACCAAAGCTGTTTTTTATTTCGCTTAATTGTAATCTCCAAAGATCTTCTGCTTCGTTTCCAAAAAAACCAGACTCAACATGGTCATTAATAAGCCAGTGTTTACGTTTTATTTCTTTTTCTAACTGGCCGCAGCCCCAACCACTGTATCCTGCAAAAAAACGCACATCGTAAGATCTTACTTTGCCGTGTTCTATCATGTGCAGCAACTCATAAAAATTACCACCAAAATAAATATCATCTTTAATTTTTACTGAATCACTTAAATTGTGTCCTAAACGGTGGATGTAAAATAATTGGTCTTTACCAACCGGGCCGCCTTCGTAAATAGGGAAGTTGCCATTTTTAATTTCGGGTTTTACATCACGTAATTTAAATTGCGTTTTAAAATTTAAAACAAAACCTAAAGATTCTTCTTCACTGTGATTGGTGATATATACAACAGAACGGTTAAAAAAACCGTCCTGTGATAGAGGATGTGAAATAAGAATGTTGCCTTCCATTAATTAAAGTTATAAATTTTATTTTAAAGAAATGAAATTATCGGAAAATTAATTTTGAACTTGTTTTTGTTTCAAAAAAACTAACTGTTCTTTTTCTGAAACGAATGAAGCGGGTTTTAACAATGTATTTACTTCCTCTAAAATGTTATTATTCGGATAATAATTATCTCTTGCAAAATGCACAAATTTTAAAAGCATAAAACCATCAAACCAGTCGTAAAAACGTTTTTCAAATTGTTGTTTTGACGTGGTGTTCTTTTTTATTTCGAGAAGCTTATTTTTAAAATCATTTTTATTTAAAAATTGTTGGATGGATGCAGGTAATACTATTTGATCAATGGTTGTTTCATAGAGGTCGCATTCAAAAAACAGTTTAAGATCTTCAAATATTTTAAAAGAATATGTTGTAAATATCTCTTCTTTTTTTTCAATAAAATTTTGTTGTGCGCGGCCCGTACCAAAAGGTACACGGGTACTGATACGTGCACTTGGATAAACAATAGCTGCGTTCAATTCAACTACTTTTCCATAATGAAAGATCTTGTTGAGAAAATAAAAATCTTCGCCGGCTTTACGTTTATTCATGCCGCCGGCTTTACAATAAATGCTTGCTTTTACCGCCATACTGCTGCCAATAGTATGAAATGCGTAAGGAAAATGACAATAGCTTAAACCCTCTTTATAATAGCGTAAAAACAATTCGTAATAAATTATTCCCGTTTTAAGTGTTTCATGTTTTTCATTTTCAATGTCGTGTTCAAAGTGCAGGCAAATAGTGTTATAACTTTCCGGCTTTGAAGCATATTTTTCTAATTCAGGCAAATAATTTTTATTTACAATGCTATCACCGTCAAAACAAATTAATAAACCATCGTATTCTATTTCCTCAAAACGCCTAATTGCCTCATCCATCCCAATCTTACGTGCAAGGCCAACACCGGCATGTTTTACCGGGAGATCTGTAACTAATATAAAATGAAAAACAAGCAAATTATGTTTAGAGAATTTTAGTTCCAATTCTGTTTTTTGTTTTTGATGAAATGTTTTTGCTTCAAGATCTTCAATTGAAGAATTTAAAACGATAATAACTTCTGTAACAAAAGCTGTAGTTGTACAATCTAATAAAGAATTTAATGTTTTTTCGAGCTCAGGTTCGCAATAAGAAGGAATAATAACGATCTGCTTACAATCGGTGTTAATTGTTTCATTAATAAGTTTTGTTGTATTGCTAAACTTATTTAAATAGGTTTGTGTTATAGAATTGAAGGCACTCACATTACAAAAATAACCTTAATATGATAATAGCAGCCATAGTTGTAACAGATTTAAATAACGGAATAGGAAAAGATAATCAATTACTTTGCCATTTACCGACCGACCTTAAATTTTTTAAAGCTACTACCATGGGAAGTCCTATAATTATGGGACGTAAAACCTATGAGAGTATTGGTCGCTTATTGCCAGGTAGAAGAAATTTGATCATTACCCGCAGTGGTGATTATAAAGTAGACGGTGCCGAAATTTTTCATTCGGTGGAAGGAGCATTGCAATTTTGTACCGAAGAAAAAGTATTTATTACCGGTGGCGCCGAAATTTTTAAAATATCAATGGATCTTATAAATGTTATTTACAGAACCGTGATCGATCATGCTTTCGAGGCTGATACATTTTTTCCTGAAATAAATAAAGAAGAATTTAAATTAGTGTGGGAAGAACCACACAGATCTGATGAAAAGAACAAATACGATTTCAGATTCCAGAAGTGGGAGAGAAAATAATATTATTTGGTTTTCTCAACAACTTCACTTATAGAACGCGCCATATTATAATAATTATCCTGGACCCTATCCATATAACTAGGCTTGTATTTAAAACAAAAGCGCTCTACTGTTCCCGCTGAAAAATCAACACAATAAATAAGAATTCCAAATTGTGTTCTGTGCCCACCGAGTTGTACATTTGCTTGATTTTCTAGAATATCCGCAAAATATAATTTTTTGTAGTTGTACTTTTTAGACATGGCATATAATTCCGGAAAATCAGATTCGAAATCGATTTTTTGCTTGATCGTTTTTTCTACATCTGAAAAAATATGTTTTTTCTTTAATGTTTTTTCTTCCGGCCAGTTATCTGTAATTACTTTTATGGAAAGAACGTCCAGCCAGGTTGCATTCTGATAGCTGTCTCTAAAATCCAGTTCAGGAAAAATAAACACATCGCTATTAAAATTAGTGTCTTGCAAGCTAATAGGATTTTTTTTATTAAAATCTTCGTAAAGCCAGGTGTCTTTGGTAATGGCCGACCTGTCAAAACTCTTTTCACCACCCGTGCTGGAATAATAAGTATTTAAGAAAAAGGGATAACTTATGTTTTTGTAACGGGCGTTTGGATTTTCTTTTGCCAAAAATGTCTGTTCATAAAGCATTTTTTCAAGCTCAGTCGCTTTAAACTTTTCAGGTTCTTTTATATTTGTCTTTTCCTTTAAAAAAGTATATCCTTTATAATTTGTTTTTTGAGCAATACTTGTAAAATACTTTAATGCATCTGCATTTGTTATAAATTCAATATTACTCGTGTCCAGCAGCTCATTATATCCTTTTGCTGAGAGAATAGAATCATTGAATTCGTGCCCATAAACATTTTTTAAATTGTAATGAATGATATTGCTGATTTTTGGGGACTGGATAGAACTGGTAACAGGCTTTTGAATATTATGTTTGTTTAGCTCATATTCATTGAAATCTGAAGTAATAAAATAATCATTGGCAGAATGTGGAAATAAAGCGATTTTTCTGCGTAACGATTCCACAATAAAATAGATATAAAACTCATCTTTGGGAAAATAAAGTTGTTGTAAATATGCTTTCTCAATACAATCCCCAAGATTAGCCTCAAAAAAATTCAAATAAATAACCTCGTCAATGACTCTTTGCTTCATGTTTTTAAAAAAAACAGAATCTACCAAAAAGTCATTGCCCTTGCCAAAGCCATTTGCAAGACTATCTTTAAGATAATTAATGCGTTTTTGAGAAGGCGGGTGCGTATTAAAAAAAGCAAAGTGTTTGGTGTATCCATTTCTCTTTTGAAGATTGGTGGTATATTCAAGAAACTTTTGCTCAATGGCGATAGCCGCAGCTGAAGAATAATTATTTTGCCTCAGGAATTTAATCGTGAACATATCGCTTTCTTTTTCCTGTGATCTTATATTTCCAAATAATTTACCAGTAGTAATAATCATGGGTACCAGGCCGGTGGCCCCCATCATACTAAAACCATCATTTAAAATAATTGCATTAGAAATTTTTTTGTATCTTTTTACATCATGATTTAAATAATAGTGTCCAAACTCGTGCGATAACACAGCTGCCAGTTCGGCCTCGTTATCTATTACAGCAAGTAATCCTACATGCACAAAAATTGCGCCGTCTTCGCGACAATAGGCGTTTATTGATGCATCACGAACAATGTGTATCTTAAGATTGTCGCTTAAATATTCACGGGGTAAAGTTTTTTTAAAAACTTCATTAACGTAGTTTGTCTCATCAACAAGATTTTTATAAATTTGATTTGAATTAAAAAGTTCTTTTGCGGATTCGCAGGTATGATCTGCAAAATCATCCAACCTGTCTTTGGCTTTGAATTTCTCTTTATAGCGTTCGTAAATATAGGCTCTGAATAAGCTATCGTTAAAAGTTACAGAATCTTTTTTTTGGGGAGTCACAGCAATAGGATGCGACCCGAAAGATTGAGAAAATCCGGCAATCGAAATAAGGAAAGCCAAAGCAAAAAGTAAAAATCTCATAAATAAGTTTAATCAATAACCAACTTTTCGTTATTGTATTGAAACAAATTTAATTCTTTTGCTTTACTAAACAACAATTCTACCGCGTTAATCCCTTGTTCACCAAGATCGATAGAAAAATCATTTACATAAAGCGCAATGTGTTTTTTCATTACCTCTTCACTCATTTCCTGGGCATGGGCTTTTACATAATCCATACAGCTTTCAGGATTAGCATAGGCAAACTCAACACTTTTACGGATCAGGCGATTTACTTTTTGTTGCAATTCAGGATCCATATCCCGTTTAATAACAATGCCACCTAATGGAATGGGAGCATGGATCAACGCGTCCCAGTATTCACCAAGGTCAATTATTTTTTCAAGGCCGCGTTCCATATAAGTAAAACGATTTTCGTGAATGATCAAACCTGCGTCTACTTCTCCGCTTAAAACAGCATTTTCTATCTCGCTAAAAAGGTATTCTTTTTTATTTGTTAGTTTTGGAAATGCAATTGATAATAACAAATTAGCCGTTGTGTATTTTCCGGGAATAGCTACTTTCATATTTTCAATGTCAAGATCGATCTTTTTGCTATGAACGAGTAATGGACCACAATTAAAACCCAAGGCGCTTCCTGATCTTAATAAAATATAATGGTGTAAAGCGTAAGCATAAGCGTGATAACTTAATTTAGTAATATCAAGATATCCATGCAACGCTTTTTGATTTAAAGTCTCAACATCTTCTAACCTTACTTCAAATTGTAAACCTTCAGTATCAATTTTACCATGAACTAATGCGTCAAAAATGAAGCAATCGTTTGGGCAGGGTGAATATCCTATGGTAAGCTTCATTTAATGAGATCTGTAATAAGTAAAACAACCAACGCATTTAAATTGTTTATGGCCAAAGGCATATTCCACTTACTTTTATCACGTTTTTCTACATAATTAGACACAGAGCGTAACTGGTAATAATTTTCTGATAAACGGCCGCAGCCTCTAAAAAAAGCGGCGCCTTCCATACTTTCAACATCAGGTTTATATAATGCTTCAACAATTTTTATACTTTCTTCATTTCCATGCACTTTATTAACGGTAATGCCTTTAACTTTTTTTATATTATTTAGTTTTGTAGTATCTGTTTTTAGGTGACAGTGAAAAACATTCGTTCCACCTAAATTCATATCAGCATATTTAATAAATAAATTATTGTCTTCAGCGCCCATTTCGCTGATCACATCTTCAATAACATTTACTACTTCGCCAATTTTAATATCCCGGTTAAAAGCACCGCACACACCAACATTTATAACATGATCAAATAAGTTGTGAGAGTATCTGCCCATGTGATAGGCCGTATTTACCATGCCTACACCAGTTATAAGAATCGAAAGATCAGGACCTTCATCAGCTATAAAAAAACCCTCTTCTGCATATGCGTTAATTTTAAAATGTTCCAGCAAAGGAGCTACTTCAAATTTTGTTGCTGCAACTATTAAAAATTTAGGCATATGTAAAATTAGTAATTACACATAAATAACACTAATATGTTTTGTGTTTTAATTGACCTGATTTTTTAATGTTTTTGGGCGTGTCCCTTCGGGTCGGGCTTTCACTCCAAGTCCTCCCGCGAGGTTCGTTACCTCACTCGCGGTGCGGGCTTTCCGCTCTATCCCTCACGCAAAGTGTTTAATTGCCGCGTTAGCGATTGTAGTGGAAATCCTTTTTGTGAGGAACGAGCAAAAAGATTGAAACGGAAAGCGCGGGCCGAAGGCAACGCCAAAAAAATAACCTTAATCTATTATAAGAGCTTTCTTGTAATATTACTACATCCGAAAAATTATTTACTAAATTTGCACCATGGTTTATCTTACCCGTCACGAACATTTTAATGCTGCTCATAAATTGTACAATCCAAACTGGAGCGATGAAAAAAATGCTGAAGTATTTGGCAAATGCGCCAACGCTAACTGGCATGGCCATAATTATGAGTTACTTGTAACCATAAAAGGAAAAGTAAATGCAGAAACAGGTTTTTTGATGGATGCAAAAGCTTTAAGCACTATTTTGCAGGAGCATGTTTGTGAGAAATTAGATCACCGTAACCTTAATTTAGATGTAGATTTTATGAAAGATGTGCTGGCCAGCACCGAGAATCTGGCAATTGCTATTTGGAAGCAAATAGTGCCGCATTTGCCCAAAGGTGTTGATTTGCATTGTGTTAAATTATATGAAACACCCCGTATTTGCGTAGAATACTTTGGCGAATAACTTCCATTTATAATAATTATTCTTAACTTTATTCTTGAAAACAATTTTGTAAAATTGTATATCAAATTTATAAGCTCTTTGTAAGCAAACTTCTTACACACCGTTTATAAAACTTTAATTAGTATAGCTTAACCACCTATTTCTGATTTAAAAAAAGAATATGGACACTAAAATTGCCGTTTACCGGAAGGAACATTTTAATTCTGCCCACAGGCTACATAATCCTGCTTTAAGCGATGCGGAAAATGCTGCCGTTTTTGGTAAGTGCAATTATGCCAATTACCACGGACATAATTATGAACTAATTGTAAAAGTAATTGGCGGGGTTGATCCAAAAACAGGTTATGTAATTGACCTGAAAATTTTAAGCGGTCTTATTAAAGAATTAGTGATTGAAAAATTTGATCATAAGAATTTAAATTTAGATACAGTTGAATTTAAAGAACTAAACCCAACGGCAGAAAATATTGCAATTGTAATTTATAATATTCTCAGGCCAAAAATCGAAAAAAAATACGAATTAAAAATTGTGTTATATGAAACAGAAAGAAACTATGTTGAATACCCTGCTTAAAGATAATAGCATATTAAGAGAGATGAATGCGGATGAGATCGGGAACGAACATATAAGCACCAACATTGAAACGCCAATGAAAAAAGACGCATTTGTTATGAACGATGAAGAAAAAATTAAAAAGATAGAATTTCACTTTAAAGAGATCATGGAAACTTTAGGTTTAGATCTTAATGATGATAGTTTAAAAGGAACGCCGCAACGTGTTGCAAAAATGTATGTAAAAGAAATATTTAGCGGCTTAGATCCTGCAAATAAACCATCTGCAAAATTATTTGAGAACAAATATCAATACAACCAAATGCTGGTTGAAAAGGATATTACTTTTTACAGTAATTGCGAACACCACTTTGTACCGATCTTCGGTAAAGCGCATGTAGCATATATTTCAAACGGTAAAGTAATTGGTTTATCAAAATTAAACCGCATAGTTCAGTATTTTGCAAAGCGCCCGCAGGTACAAGAGCGTTTAACTGTTCAAATTGCTAAAGAATTACAAGCTATTTTGAAAACAGACGATGTTGCTATTTTAATTGACGCAAAACATTTATGCGTTTCTTCAAGAGGAGTACAGGATCATAATTCAGCCACAGTAACTTCTTTTTACGGAGGTAAATTTGCTAACGAAACCACTAAGCAGGAATTTTTAAAATATATTGAGATGAAAACTCAGTACTAGCTGAGCTTAATTATTCTAAAAGCTACATCATCTACCTGATTTCTGTAAGTGAATTATTATTTAAGATCCATAAAGGATTAATACCAAATTCATATATAATATAGTCCAATTTTGCTTATTTGATTTTATTTGCTATATTTGGACTATATTATAAATGGATATTATGGCTTTACCAAAAAAAATCTATGTAAAAGAAAGCATT
>JACDED010000132.1 GCA_013816615.1 Bacteroidota bacterium | reverse complement strand
GTCCTATAGAAACATTATTGCCTAAATTCACTTTTGTTTTTTGATACGTACAATGTAACACGGCTCCATCCTGGATGTTTACTTTGTTACCGATCCTGATACTATTTACGTCTCCGCGAACAACCGCGTTAAACCATATACTGCAATCGTTTCCTATTAATACGTCGCCAACGATTGTTGCGTTGGGTGCAATAAAACAATTTTCTCCAAATGCCGGAGCGATTCCATTTACAGGTAAGATAAGAGCCATAATTTTTATTTTTTTAATTCCATTTTACATAAGTGAAGTCCCGGACCAAAACCATTTTCCGTTACATACTTTATTTCAAAGCCATACTTTTCAAAAAAGCCTGTAGTATGTTGAGAGGTAACATTGGTAATTATTTTACCAGGAAAATATTTTTCTATTTCATTCAAACGAAATTCTAAAAGCGCCTTACCTAAATTTTGTTTGAGATAATTATGATGCACCATACCCCAACATAAAGAAACTGTATCATCATCATTTAAAGCATAACCACCAGCGCCCACGATTTCATCATTATAATACATCACATAAAACGTACGGTTAATTTCCGGCAGATCTTCGATGAGATCTTTCTCTTCAAAATCAAAAAAATATTTTGGAATATTACTTCTGAAAATAGAAATAACTTTATGTAAAAAAATTTCAGAATATTTTTCGAAACGGATCATTTACATTCCCGGCAATAAACCGCCGGCTGCTTTTTTCATTTCTTCCTCGTTCAATTTATCCGCAGCCTCAATTGCTTTGTTCATTGTAACAGTTAATTGCTCTTCGAGCTCTTCTTTACTGCCATGTTGCAAGGCCGATGCAATTTGAATGTTCTTTACTTTTTTATTGCCCGTAATTTCAATTTTAATATCACCGCCGGCACCTTCCATCTTTAATACAATGCCATCGAGCTTACTTTTTATCTCATCTGCTTTTTGCTTCATTTCCTGAAGTTTGCCAAGCATATCTCCCATTTTTCCAAACATGATCTTTTATTTTAAATTTTGTGGTATTAAACAAACGGGTATCGCATCAATTTTATGAAGATTGGCGTTATGCCTGCTGTTATAAATTTTTAATACTTCTTTTTGCCTATCGTTTAATTCACTTGTTTCTTTTTTTGCAATATACTCCATCGCCCATTCCAATTCCGGATAGCTTGCCCCTATCTGATCTTCATCGGTTCTTCCATCTGCAAATAAACCATCTGTTGGACTAGCTGTTTGAATGCTGTGGACAACACCCAGTTCTTTTGCAATTTCATATACTTCGGTCTTATAAAGATCGGCGATCGGGCTTAGATCTACTCCACCATCGCCATACTTTGTAAAAAAACCTATTCCAAAATCTTCTACTTTATTTCCGGTTCCTGCTACCAATAAACGATTATGCCCTGCAAAAGCATAAAGTGTTGTCATACGCAAACGCGCACGTGTATTGGCCATGGTTAAAAAATCCTGCACCTCTTTTGGAAATGTTGTTTCAAGGCTTTCTAAAGTGTTGGTAAGATCAACCGTTGCAGTTTCTACGTTTTTAAAAGTAGCCATTAACCATTTTATATGTTCGGCACTGCGATCAAATTCTGTTTTAAACTGGCGAATTGGCAGGTTAAGAACGATCACTCTTTTTCCGGTTAAGGCGCAAAGCGTTGAAGTTACAGCGCTATCAATACCTCCGGAGATGCCAACTACAAATCCGTCTGTTCCTGATGTATCAGAATAGCTTTTTAACCAGCCAACAATATGTTCAATTATAAGTTTTGAGTTCATTTTTAACTAAAATATGTTTGTAAAGTTACAATTTTGAGCAAATTATTTATCCTAAAGATAATTAAATTTGGGATGTGGATCCAAGGGCACTTCAATACCAACGCAATTCGGAAATATTAAAAAAATATTTGCCAGAAGAAACCGTTGGTATAATTGCCGAATGGATCATTGATCTTGACTTCAAATTAAAAATTACTAAAGAGCGCAAAACACGTTTAGGAGATTACATGTCGCCTCACAGTGGGTTAAATCATACCATCACCGTTAACCACAATTTAAATAAGTACGCTTTTTTAATTACGTTAGTGCACGAAGTGGCGCATTTAGTGACGTATAATGAACATAAAAATTCGGTTAATCCTCACGGCCTTGAATGGAAACGTAATTTTCAAAAATTAATGCAGCCTTTTTTAAGTACCGATATTTTTCCTTTAGAGATTTTTGCGGCACTAAGAAAATACTTACAAAACCCGGCAGCATCGAGCTGTAGTGATGTTCAGTTATTACGTACTTTAAAATTACATGATGAAAATAGTGATACTATTTTTTTAGAGCACATTCCTTTCAATACCTTGTTCTTATATAATGGCGAGCGCATCTTTAAAAAAGGCGAGCGCATTCGCAAACGATTTAAGTGTGTAGAAATAAAAAGCGGAACGGTTTATTTATTTAATCCGTTAACCGAAGTAGAATTGTTCGATTCTGAAACTACCTCTCAATTAGCTTAGTAGAAAGTACAATATTTGATTTATTGGTTTGCTTGCCATCCATAATATCCAATATCAATAAAGATGCATTTTTACCAATTTCTTCCACCGGTTGAGATACAGAAATAATAGGTCTGTCAATAATATTAAAAAGATCAATATCATCAAAGCAGGCGATTTTTATTTTATGTCCTTTTTCAGCGAATTGTTTTTTCTTTAAAACATTTAAAATAGTTGTAGCAATATTATTATTTAAAGCAAAGATCGCATCAAGATCAGGATGTGTTTTAAAAAGGTCTGTTAATGCAGCTTCCACATCAGCTTCAACTCTTTCAAAATTAATTGGCTTTAATAACGTTGCATCAAATTTTAATTTACTTTTCGATAAAGCATCCTTATACCCATTTACACGATCTTCGATAGTACTGATATAAGAAGGGGTAATAGAAAAACAAGCGATCTTTTTGCAGTTATTATTTATAAGGTGATTTATTATTTCGAGAGCGCCACCATAATTATCAATAACAACATAATTGGTATTGAACAATGGTAAAACACGGTCAATAAATACGATTGGAATAGAAAGATATCTTGGTTGATCATAAAAAGAAGAATCCTTAAACGTAGAAGCAATAATAAGTCCATCAACACCTTGTTGATTGATCATCATTTCTACCAGTCGTTTTTCCTTTTCTTCATTTTCATCTGTGCTACACACCATTAAATTATAATTCTTCTCAAAAAGAACACCTTCAATGTTTTTTGCAATTTTAGAATAGAAAGGGTTGGCAATATCAGCTACGATAAGGCCTATAAAATTACTTTTACCCGTTCGCAATGCTTTTGCAAACTTATTGGGTGTATAATCTAATTTCGCTACAGCATCCAATACTTCGGCCTGCGTTTTTTTACTGATACCGTACTGATTACCCTTGCCATTTAATACCATGGAGATTAGGGTTTTCGAAAAGCCAAGCTGTTTCGACAGATCTTCTAATTGCAATCTTTTCATAAGATTAAACTTTTAAATAAAGAGGCGTAAAACACATAATAAAGGCCTCTGTTACAACAAATCTAAACAAACTTTAGGTTATTTAAAAGGATTTAGACGGGCCTTTGAAAGAAATAGACCATTTGGCCTAATTTAAAGTTAAGAATTAATAATTAACATATCAACATTAATTTGAATACTTCCAAAATAAATCTAGGTTTGTAGCTTATAATTTATAAAAAAACAGCGTAAACACTAATAAAATGAAGGTTTCTAAGTTAGCAGAGAACATAATTGGGTCTGAGATCATAAAATTGGCGGCAGAAGTAAACGAAAAGATAAAACAAGGCGAAAAGATCTATAATTTAACCATTGGCGATTTTAACCCGCACGAATTTCCTATTCCTGCCGAATTGAAACAATTCATAATTGATGAATACATTGCTAACCAAACTAATTATCCCGCTGCTGATGGGATGCTTGAATTACGCAACGCCGTTAGTAATCTTTTAAAACAACGTGGCGGATTAGATTATAAAAATGATGAGATCTTAATTGCTGGTGGTGCAAGGCCCATTATTTACAGCATTTTCAAGGCATTGGTAGATGCTGATGATACTGTAATTTTTGCAGTACCATCCTGGAATAATAATCACTATACTTATTTAAACGGTGCAAAGCCTGTGGTTATTGAGGCTACGCCTGAACAAAATTTTATGCCCCGCGCAAAAGATATTGAGCCACATATTTCAAAAGCAACTTTATTGGCTTTATGCTCGCCGCAAAACCCCACTGGTACTGTGTTTACAAAAGAAGGTCTTGAAGAGATCTGCGATATGGTTTTAGCAGAAAATAAACGCCGCGACCCATCTCAAAAGCCTTTATACTTAATGTACGATCAAATTTATTGGGCACTAACATTCGGTGATATCAAACATTATGACCCGGTAAGCCTTCGCCCTGAAATGAAACAATACACTGTTTTTGTTGACGGTATTTCCAAATCACTTGCTGCTACCGGCGTTCGTGTGGGCTGGAGCATGGGACCAAAATTTATCATCGATAAAATGAAAGCTATTTTAACGCATGTTGGTGCCTGGGCTCCAAAAGCAGAGCAAATGGCTTCAGCAAAATATCTTTCTAACTTAGAAGCTTACGATACATTCATTGTTCTTCAAAAAGAAAAAATAAATAAACGTCTCCAGGGTTTTTATAAAGGTTTCCAGGAATTAAAAGCCGCAGGTTATAAAGTAAATGCTATTACACCACAAGCCGCAATTTATTTAACGGTACAATTTAGTTTACACGGACAAAAAACTGCAGACGGTAAAACTCTTGCAACTACAGCAGATATTACAAAATATTTATTGGATGAAGCAAAATTAGCAATCGTTCCATTTTCTGCCTTTGGCGCATCGGCCGATTCAAGCTGGTACCGATTATCAGTTGGCACTTGTAAACTTGAAGATGTTGATGGTGCTATCGCAAATTTAAAAAGCGCTTTAGGCAAGCTTAAATAATTTACTTCTGAAAGAGATCGCTCTCAAAATTGCGGGCTTTCTCTTTTATTATTTCACTTTCTAAAAAAGCATCTTGTCCACGATAAGTTGATTTTACAGAACGGTCAAATAAATTATTTTCTTTACTGATCTCTGACGAAAAATAATTCTTCTCGAACACTTCGCGGTAACTTATTTGTTGATCCGATAAATAATTCTTCGCCGCAAAGGCATTGAACAAGCCCTGCCATTCAAGGTAATACAGCCAAAACAGCGGAACAACCTTCTCTGTTTTTTTATCTCTTATTAATGGTGCAATTGCAATAATATATTTTTCGAGCCTGCCTGAATAATTATTAATTACCCAATCTTCTTTAATTAAGTAATTTACAATGTCCTTTGCCATAATATATCTTTTTTCTACAACAACTTTTTTCGTCTCATCGCCATTCGCATCAAAGTTTGTTACTTCAGATGAATCTTTAAAAGAAAGCGCTAAAGATAATTGTTTTGCACTCATTATGTTCTTCTCTGCTTCATTAAAATTATCGCTGTAAAAAGCATTCAGTCTTTTTTCAAACAAACCAAATTTTATTACTTCAATTAAGCTTATCTGTTCGCATTTTTTGTCTGTTGAAAGAAGTAGTTTATTTTGTTTATGTTCTAAATTTATTGTTCTCCAGATAGGACTTCCTTTTAAAATGTAATTAGGTTTAAAAGGCTTGCTGTTAAAGCCTGAATAAAAAAGCGAATCGCGAAAACAATCCTTAACATTGTATAGCGTATAGCTGCCTTCAATTAATATCCCTTTTTGGCAAAAACAATTTAAGCCACAGATTATCAGAACTAATATCAAAGAATATTTCGTTTTCAAGGAGATAAATATATAATACATTCCCATACAAAAGGGACGGCTTTTGAGCAAAATTTTGTTTATCTTTAGTCTCTTATTTTTAACACATGAAGATCTCTTACAACTGGCTTAAAACCCTTGTCAATATTGAATACTCTGCACAGGAAACGGCAGACCTCTTAACCTCATCAGGATTAGAAGTGGAAGGTATTGAAACATTTGAAAGCTTGAAAGGCGGTTTAAAAGGCCTGGTTGTTGGTCATGTATTGGAATGTGAAAAACATCCTGATGCCGATAAATTAAAGTTAACCAAAGTAGATATTGGTGCAGCAGAGCATTTATCAATTGTTTGTGGCGCACCAAATGTAGCAGCCGGACAGAAAGTAATTATTGCAACCATTGGTACAAAACTATATCCAACAACAGGAGAGCCATTCGAAATAAAAAAATCAAAGATCCGTGGCGCATTAAGCGAAGGTATGATCTGTGCTGAAGATGAATTTGGTTTAGGCACAAGCCACGATGGCATTTTGATTTTACCCGCAGATACAAAAACAGGTTTGCCTGCTGCTGATTATTTTAAAATTGAAAACGATACTGTTTTAGAAATTGGTTTAACGCCAAACAGAAGTGATGCAGCTTCGCATTTAGGTGTAGCACGAGATGTTGTTGCAATTGTAAATTCTACAAAAGATACACCTAACTATCAATTATACTTAAGTGGATTAAATGAATTACCTGAAGCAAGCAACATACATAAAATAGAAGTTGTTGTAGAGAATACAGAAGCTTGTCCGCGTTATTCAGGTTTGGTAATAAGTGGAGTTACTGTTAAAGAAAGTCCCGATTGGCTACAGAACCGTTTAAAAGCGATTGGCCTGCGCCCGATAAATAATATTGTAGATATAACAAATTTTGTTTTGCATGAATTAGGTCAGCCCTTACATGCATTTGATGTTGAAAAAATAAAAGACAATAAAATTATTGTAAGAACAGCCAAGCAAGGCGAGAAATTTAAAACATTAGATGATGTTGAACGCACCTTGAATGCAAACGACCTGATGATCTGTAATGAAACAGACCCGATGTGTATTGCAGGTGTATTCGGTGGTATTGAAAGTGGCGTAAATGAAAAAACAACAACAGTATTTTTAGAATCCGCTTATTTTGATCCTGGCTTTGTGCGCAGAACTGCTAAACAGCATGCATTAAAAACAGATGCATCTTTCCGTTTTGAAAGAGGAACAGATCCGGATATGACGGTAACCGCTTTAACACGCGCTGCTAATTTAATTTTTGAAATTGCAGGTGGTACTTTAAGTATGGGCGTTGTAGATATTTATCCTGAAAAATTAGAGCCCTATAAAGTTGCTTTCTCTTACAGCAATTGTAATGCATTAATTGGTAAAGAAATTGATAGGGCCCTTATTAAAAACATAATTTTAAATCTAGGTATAACAGTAGATTCAGAAGGATCGGATGGTTTATTATTAAACGTACCAAGATTTAAAACTGATGTAACGCGTGAAGCAGATGTTATTGAAGAAGTAATGCGTATTTACGGTTATAATAATGTTGAAGTAAGTAAAGCTATTTCTTACACTGCTTTTAACGAATCAAAAAATAATGATGTTGCTTTAGAAAATAAAACAGCTTCTTTGTTGGAAGGTTTTGGCTTCAACGAGATCATGAGCTTATCGTTAACAAAAGAAACTTATTATCCGGAAGAAAACAACAATGTAAAAGTTGTAAATCCTTTAAGCAATGATCTGAATGTATTACGCGGCGATATGTTATTTAGCGGATTGGAAACTATTGCTTATAATATCAACCGTAAAAATGCCGACCTTAAATTTTTTGAATATGGAAGAACTTATTCAATTGCAGATAAAGAAACTCCAAAATATGCAGAGCAAAAACATCTAACTTTATTTGTTACCGGAAATGCATTTGTGGAAAATCCATTTAACTTAACACAAAAAGCGGATCTGTCATTTTTAAAAGCAGCTGTAACCAATTTATTACAAAAATCAGGTATTACAAATTACAAGTGTATTGAAAGCTCGTATACTAATTTTGATTACGGTTTAACGTATACATTAAACAATAAACCCTTAGTGGAACTTGGCGCTGTATCAAAAAAACAATTAAAAGCATTTGATATTAACCAACCTGTTTTTTATGCTGATTTTAATTGGGAAGCATTGGTGAAAGCCTTCTCAAAACAAAAAATAGAATTTGAAGAGATCAGCAAATTTCCGTCAGTAAGAAGAGATCTTGCTTTATTAATTGATAAAGCAGTGAAGTATCAGCAAATAGAAGAGCTCGCTTTTAATATCGAGAAAAAATTATTGAAAGAGGTAAACCTGTTTGACGTTTATGAAGGTGAAAAACTAGGCAACAAAAAATCGTATGCCGTAAGCTTTACTTTATTAAATAACGAAGCTACTTTAACCGATAAACAAATTGAAGGTGTAATGGAAAAGCTAATTTCTAATTACAAAGAGAAGTTGGGTGCAGAATTGAGGTAGACCCATATCTTGCAATTACTTAATTATGATAAATATTCTGCTGTCTAGTAATGAAGTTCAAATACGCAACATTTATGATGTAATTGAACATATCAAAGTAAGGCCTGCCTTATATATTAGAGAAAATAAAATATCGAACCTTCAATGTTATTTAGACGGTTATCAGGCTGCATTAATCCATAATGCAATCAATCATGAAAGCATTTTTCCTCAATTTTGGTATTTTCATGAATGGACTATGCAAAAGTATAACTGGTCTTCGTCAGTTGCTGGATGGACAAATATTCTTCTCAAAGAAAATAATAATAATGAGGAAAAGGCTCTTCAAGTTTTTTTTGAATTATGCGATGAATTCAAAACGTTACATCCTATTAGCATTCAGAAAATAAAACTCACTAAAAAAAATATGGATTTTTATCACACAAAATGCCAGACATTTGACGGTAAAATGAATCAAATATACGAGAATGCAAACGAATTGCTTTTAGTTAAATTCTCTCATAATTTTGGGTTTTCCTACTTTATGCTAAACGAAAATAAAATTGAAGGGTCAAGTTGGACGAAGCGTTTTGAAAATGAAAAATTAGCAAAAACACATATTGAAAATTTGTTTGACGCTCAAAATTCATGGGAAGCATTAAGTGGTGACTTAAAACTGATTTTGGAACAGACTATGTAACAAAAACTCTACCATGAAAGACACATTCAAAGATCTTAAAATTATTGAGTTGGCGGGCGTTCTGGCCGGGCCATCTGTTGGTGCTTTTTTTGCCGAGCTTGGCGCAAAAGTTATTAAAGTTGAAAATCCAAAAACAAAAGGCGATGTTACCCGCAGCTGGAAATTAAAAACAGAAAACCCTAAAGAAGATACCAGCGCTTATTTTTGGAGTGTAAATTCAGGTAAAGAATTTTTATTTTTAGATATTACCATCCCTTCCCAATTACAAAAACTATATGCGCAAATTAAAGATGCGGACGTTGTCATAACCAATTTTAAAGCAGGTGATGATATAAAATTAAAAGTGGACCGCTCTACCTTATCAAAATTAAACCCAAGATTAATTTACGCTTCTATAAATGGTTTTGGCCATGATAGTCCGCGTACCGCTTACGATCTTATTTTACAAGCCGAAAGCGGTTTTATGTTCATGAATGGTGAGGCAAACTCTAAGCCTGTAAAAATGCCGGTAGCACTAATTGATCTTTTAGCGGGACATCAATTAAAAGAAGCTATTTTAATTGCCTTATTGAACCGTTATAAAACACAAAGAGGCTGTCACGTTTCTGTTTCTTTATTTGACAGTGCCATTGCTTCGTTAGCCAACCAGGCAACCAATTGGCTTATTGCAAAACAATTACCAAAAGCAACGGGCAGCCTGCATCCAAACATTGCGCCTTATGGTGAATTATTTGATACCAAAGACGGACAGCTTATTACCTTTGCCATTGGAAGCAACTCTCAATTCAGGAACTTATGTGAGCTCATGCAATATCCTTCATTGGCAAATGATCCAAAATATGCAACCAATCAATTAAGGGTTCAAAACAGAATTCAGCTGTATCATTTAATTTACAATTATATGAAGCAGTATACTTTTAAGGATCTTTATAAATTATGCATTGAACGCGAAATTCCAATTGGAAAAATAAGAGATCTGAAAGAAGTTTTTGAATTACCTGAAGCAAAAGCCATGATCAATAAATTTTCATTTCAAAAAACAGAATTACAAAATGTTTCAGGCATTGCCTTTAAGTTTTTAAACTGATGGAAGTAAAACAAGCAACCGGCAAAAAAGAAGTTGAGGCGATGATCGACCTGCGTTATAAAATATTACGCAGGCCCTGGGATCAGCCAAAAGAGACAGCCACTGATGGTTTAGAGGAAACAAGCATTAACTTATTTATTACCGATGAAACCGGCACCGCTCTTGCCTGCGGCAGATTACAGGAAAATGAAAATAAGGTTGGACAGATCCGCTACATGGCTGTTGACGATTCGCAGCAAGGAAAAGGTTTAGGAAAAAAAATTGTTCAGGCTTTAGAAAAAAAAGGAAAAGAACTAGGGTTAACAAAAATAGAATTACAGGCAAGAGAAAATGCTGTTGAGTTTTATAAAAGTAATGGTTACACCATAAAAGAAAAGTCTTTTTTGTTGTGGGATCTTATTCAGCATTATTTAATGGAGAAGGAACTCTGATTATTGTGGGGGCTTTCACCGTTCTCGTATGGCTGGCGCTATTGCCCGCGTGTTAGCGACTTTTTTGTTCTCATTTTTGATTTGTTATCGCCATACGATACAAATTTATATCAATGCAACAAATCCAAATTAAAAAAGCCGCAAAACTTATTTTTTGAATTATTGGCAGATAGATAATAAGTTCTGCGTTGTAATAAACATAATGTTAAGTCCAATGAGTAACATATTTAAAATTCCAAAAGCAAAAAGTCCGAGCCATTTGCTTTTGTAAAGTCCAACAAAGGTTCCAACCATTGCAACAAGTCCAAAGGTTGCAGCCAAATTTGTTATCAAGTCGTGGTTGATATTTGTAAACAAAAAGTAAGCAATCGTCATAGAGAGTGTTCCTGATATTTGAATTACAAGTTTGCCAATTTTCCCAAAGTTGATATGTCTTGGAAAAAGAAACCAAAAGAATGAAAGTGTTATACACAATACAAACATTCCTGTCATAGCAATAGGCTTTGCAGTATTGTATTGTCCATTGATTGCGTTTTCGTTTAGCAAATTGCACCAATAGTTATTTGTCCAACTAAACCCAATTGAGGTTTTGTCTACCTGTGAACCGCCAGGATATAAAATTGTTGCAACAATATAAAGGACAACAAAAATTACAGTTCCTAAAACCGGTGCTAGTATGTAAATATTTTTTGCTTTGTCAATTGGTTTCATTGTTATTGCCTGTAGAGAGTATCCTACGAAATAGCGACTAACGGTTTCGGGGCTTGCACCGTTTTTTGCTAAGTCCAAGTTACGCATTTGAGCGTTAACACGCAAAAAATGATCACTTACTTGGTGTTAGCTGTATGGTGCTGCCATATAGTTTGCGTTTCGTTTAATTGTCTGCCCGTTTGGGTTATTTCTGTTCTGTCTAAACGCGATTCAAGCACGGGCAACACTTTTAGGTTAACACCCAGCTGCACTAACCCAATGGCGCCAATTTAAACTATTGGTATCCGTTTAAAAAAAGTCCGCGGTAAAACGCCGTGTTATAAATTGTGTTAGCGGCAAAAAAAGATTTATAAAAATTCACATTGCACAAGCGGGAATTCTTTTTACACAAGCAGGAACACTCCCTGCGCAAGCGAGAATACTCTTTTGCACAGCAAGAACACTCACGGCATAAACGAGTACTCTGGATTAATAACAAGCTATCGGTAGTGCTTGTAATGAAATCGTTGGATACCATCAACAACATGATGCATTGTAAACTTGGGGATTTTTAATTTTTGTAATGCGGATTTTTAGAATATTTTATTTTCAATAAATGAAAAATAAAAGCAATTAATCAACCGGAAGAATAATAATAAATACGGTACCCTTTCCCAGCTCACTTTCAGCCTTTATAAGCCCATGATGATTGTCTACAATTTTTTTACATAGTGCAAGGCCAATACCCGTTCCTTCAAAATTATCTTTTGAATTAAGGCGTTTAAAAATGGTAAAGATCTGTTGAGCATATTTTTGATCAAAGCCAATGCCATTATCTTTAAAGCGAAGTTCAAGGTAGCTAACGGATGAGTGAAGTTCAGGATATTTTTTTATTTCTTCTGGGCTAAGCACTTTGGATTTAATTGTTATAATGGGGTTTTCAAGACAGAATTTAAGCGCATTATTTATTAAGTTGTAAAATAATTGTTGCAGTTGTTGCTGGAGGCCTGAAATTACAGGTAATTTATCTGATTTAATAGAAGCATTCTTTTCATTTACAAGCAATTCGACATCCTGTTTAACGTGATTTAAAATTTGCTCAAGATTTACAGGTTCAAATTTAATTTCAGCTTTTGACAGCCTGGAATAATTTAAAACCCCATTAATGAGTGAAGCCATTCTCTCTGACGATGTGTCAATTTTGTCCAGTAGTTTTTTTGCTTTG
>JACDED010000131.1 GCA_013816615.1 Bacteroidota bacterium | reverse complement strand
AATTACCAAACGATTTTTGATAGATCAGCTCGCCATCTTTGAATGCAACGATCTGGCATCCGGGATAAGCTTTTTCTTCAATACCGTAAAGCGCGATACTATCTACCGCGCCAAATTTTTTTTTTTTAAAGTTCTCTTTGATCGATTTTTGTTTAGGAAGGAAAGATGATTCTAATGTTAAGCCTGTTTCTGCTTTAAACATATTAGTACTTACAGGCAATTTACCATTTACTTTTCCAAAACCTAAAATAGCATTAGCACTTGCTTTTAAAATAGTAGGCATGTATTCGTAACCTAAAATAACCGACTTATAATTTTGAATAGAAGTAATTTTATTTAAAATATAGGGATTGGTAAGTAATACTAAAACACTCGGTTTTAAAATTGCAATTGAATCGATTAATCTTAAAGTTTGATTCCCTACTCCATAATTATTCTCTGCTTTTAAAGTGGCTTTATTTATTTGCAGCACAACAACATCGGCTCTTTTTATTTTTTCAAAAAGTGTTGCAACTGCAACAGGCTTAGCATCGTGTGATAAGCCAATATGCTCAACATAAGCATAATTTTTTATTGTTGAGTAAAGTGAATTTTCTTCTTCAACACCAAAAGATACCTCAACAATTTTAAGACTATCCAATCTTTTTAATGGTAAAAAATTATTTTCGTTCTTTATTAAAGTAATAGATGCTTCTGCTAATTTATAATTAAGCTCTTCACCGGCTTTTGTATTTAACTCTTTGTATAAATTACGTGTAACAACTTGGGGTTTTACATTTAATCCACACCAGTATTTTGCCATTAATATTTTTATACAACGCGCATCAATATCGCTTCTGCTTATTTTCCCTTCGTTAATAGCTTTATTTATCTCAGCTATTGCTTTAGGTACATCTTCGCTAAACAATAAAACATCGTTACCTGCTAAAAGCGCCTTTACATCTACAATACCGGGGCTGTAAAATTTAGAAACACCTTTCATGTTTAAAGCGTCGGTAAATACCAAACCTTTAAAACCCATTTTATTTTTTAAAAGATCGTTTACAACATTTGGAGATAAAGTAGATGCCAGGTTTTTTGTTGTATCAAGACTTGGAATATTTAAATGTGCTACCATAATACTTGCAAGTCCGCGATCAAATAAATATTGAAAAGGATATAACTCTAAAGAATCTAATCTTTCTTTTGAATGTGCAATGTATGGCAATGTTTTGTGCGAATCGCTATCTGTATCTCCATGTCCGGGAAAATGTTTTCCGTTGGCCATTACTTTTTCATCCTGCATGCCCTGCATATACATGTATGCTTTTTGAGCAACCTTATATTTGTTCTCACCAAAGCTGCGCATACCAATTACAGGATTAAGCGGATTATTATTTACATCGGCAACGGGGGCAAAGTTTACGTGAATACCAATACGCCTGCATTCTTTTGCAATTTGTTTACCCATTAAATAAATAAGCGAATCGTTTTGAATAGCGCCTAATGTCATTTGCTTCGGATAACGAATTGTGCTATCCAAACGCATGGCCAAACCCCATTCACCATCAATGCTGTAAAGCAAGGGTGTTTTTGCAACACTTTGATAATAGTTTGCTAATTTACCCTGGCGTACGGGTCCACCCTGCATCCATATCAATCCGCCAATATTATAATTTACTACAAGATCTTTTATTTCTTTAGCATGCTTAAGATCTTTATTGCTATAAGCGGCAACCATAAATAATTGCGCCAGTCTTTGATCGGGTGTTAGGGATTTAAAAACCGAATCGACCCATTTATTTTGTAATGCTAAAAAATCGGGTTCTTTTTTTATTTTGTTTGGTTCCTGAAATGAAAATGCAGCAAATAGTACAAAAGAAAGAAGTGATATAAAGATCTTATTCATCCCTCTAAATTAGGATTAATAAAAAAGCGCATTATCGCTAATACAGAATGTTTTTAACAGGGCCTTTTTGATTTAATAATGTTAAAAAAAAGGTGTGGGAAACAAACCCACACCTTAACACACAAACATAGAACGCTATGATAATATTATCTGTTTAAAGTAACATGGCCGGTTTTATTCACCTTTTTGCCATCTAAACCTTTATAAGTTATTTTATAAATATACACCGCGTATTCGCATAACTGACCTTTAAAAGTACCTTTCCAACCGGTAGTTAATTCTCCTGAAGAGAATACTTTTTCGCCCCAACGATCAAAAATATCCATTGAAAAATCAGTAATGTTATAACCAAAAGCTAAGAATTCATCATTAATACCATCACCATTTGGTGTAAAAGCATTTGGAATATAAATACTAAACTCTTTTTTTACTTCAACACACATTTCATCTTTTGCTTTGCAACCAAACTCATTCATGGTTTCGATCAAATAACAACTGCTGTTTTTTGGAAAGATCTGGCTATTTGGGCAATCACTGCAAGAGATCTCTTCGCCATCCGTCCATGATAAAGTACCTGTACCTGAAGCTGTAATAAACATTGGCTCTTCATAGTTATAAGATGTGTCTCTACCCGCAGTAACTGTGGGGTTAGGATTTACTTTTACAAATACAGTTGTAAATGTTCCGCAAGATCCCTGGTAGGAAACATCAATTGTATAGGTTGTTGATACCGTAGGATTTGCAACTACACCTCCACTGTTACTAACATTTAAGCCAACAGTTGGTGTCCATACAAAAGTATTTCCACCACTTGCAATTAACATTGTTTTGTCTCCTGAACAAATAGCCACGCTTGGTGAAACCTGTGCTTCTGCTATCGGTACAATAATTACTGAATAACTCATTTGTTGTGTACAAACAACTGTACCACTTTGATTGTAACCTACAACTGTATAATTAGTACTTGTAACAGGTGAAGCGGATACGTTTGAGCTTGTTGTAGATGATAAACCTATGGATGGTGTCCACGTAAAGTTTGAAGCACCTGATACAGAAATTGGTACTGATGTGCCCTCACAGATCTGAGCGCCAGGAGCACTTAATATTAATGCCGGTGAAGGAACTACTTCAATAAATATACTTGCAGAAGCAGTACAAACACCATTAAAACCTGTAACAACATAAGAAGTACTAACATTTGGTGATGCCTGAACAAATGAACCTACAGATGTATTTAAACCTGTAGATGGTGACCAGTTGTAACCGCTTGCACCATTAACGCTGATAGCAGATTTGTCTCCATTACAAATTATAGGCTGCGAAACGTTAGTTAATAAATTAGGAACTACAATTACAGAAACCTGGTAAACTGCAGATCCGGTACACGAGTTTTGAGAACCTATAACAGTATAGGTTGTAGTTGTACCAGGATTAGCATTAACATTAGCGCCTGTTGTTGTATTTAAAGCGGTATTTGGAGACCAGTTATAACTGGTAGCACCGTTTGCTGTTAAATTAATATTTCCACCAACACAAATTGTATTTGTTAGAGGTGTTACTGTTATTGTTGGATTTGGTACTACAGTTAATGTAGAGCCCATTGTTTGGCTATTACATCCTGCTGAACTACTTCCAATTACAGCATAAGCTGTAGTTAAATTTGGGTTAGCCGTAACAGTTGCAGCACTTGTTGAATTCAACCCTGTTGAAGGAGACCAGTTGTAACTATTAGCGCCATTGGCTACTAAAGTTGTACCCAATCCCTGGCAAACGCTGGCACTTGTTACGGTTATTATTGGGTTAGAGAAAATCGGTATGCTAAATGAAGTTGTATTTGAACAAGGACCATTAACACCAACAAGCGTAACAGAACCTGTTGTGAAACCAGCCGCAGGAGTAAACGAAATAGCCGGTGTATTTGCTGAACCCGCAGTATTACTTAATCCTGAAATACCTGTCCATGTATAATTAGCTGCTCCACTGGCTGTTAAACTGACCGAGTTTAACGATCCATTAAAGTTAAACGCACACATTGTATTTGTTGATGGTACAATTGTAAGCGTTGGTGTTTGTGAAACCAATACACTTGCCGAACCCGCACAAATATTAACTGTGTTACTGATATTAACTGAATATATACCAGTAGCATTTACTGTAATTGTTGGGGTTGTAGTAGATCCAATAATTCCGGGACCTGACCATTGAATATTATTTGTTGCTGAATTTGGCGCCACTGAAATTTGTGTTGGGCCATTAATACAAGTTGGTGCAGTAATAGTTGGATTGATACCAGCTAAACCCGGAACAACCAAAACAGTATCGGGTGAGTTACCAACACTTGGAATACAACCGTCAAAACCGGCATAACAAGCAGGATAAACATTGTGGCAAGTATATAATTGTCCACCAACCGGAGGATTAACTGTAAGCGTTGGGCCAGTTCCTAATGGAACCGGGTTACCTACTGCAAACCATGTTAAAACAGGTACAACCGGAGCACCAGATGGTGACCAACGGTGTGAATTATTTGAAGTGGTCCATTGTGTTGAATTTCTTCCCGGAACAGTAACACCAATAGTTCCTGTAATATTATGAATACCTTGCACTGCTGTACCACCAGACCATGAAGTGCAATTGTTTTTTGTAGTAATATGATTTTCGATAAGGTTAGTTCCTTCGTAAATTACAATTTGAAAAGTTCCTAAAGTAGACGTACAAGAATACATTGGAATGTTTGTCCAGCTAACTACTAATCTTCTGCAAGGTGCTGTACCTTGTGTTTGATACCTGATATAATTACCGGCCCCTACACCAGGGTGCCAATCCTGCCATGGCCCCATGATACAATTTTTAGGGATACTTCCTGCTGTACTTGGAATTGATGCAGAAGCAAAAGTTACAGGTTGCCCTGCTGTAAAAGCAATCCAACCGTTAGAACCAATATAGAATTGTGTGTAAGTATTACCGAAAAAGCAAAATGTAAACCCAATTGGCAATGCACCTGTTTGAGAGTCATCGGATAAATTAATAATTGTACCTGTATTCATAAATGGAGCAAATGGAATATTTGCAACACTATAACTTGTTGTTTGATTAGCTGTAATAGCTGATGGATTACAAGTTGTCATATTTGCCATAAGCACTGTTTGCGTAATCCCGCAGGGTAAATTCTGATCAGGTCCTAAACTTGGACAATTGTTTTGAGAATTTCCAGCTAAAGCACTGAATAATGGGATAAGGGCAATAGCTATTCTTTTTGTAATTTTCATTAAATCTAATTTATATAGCTAAGGTAAGGCTAATTATAAGGCCGTATTTCACAAAAATTTAAAACCACTGCTTTATTTAGTGAAACAGAGGGTTTAGTGAGTAAATAGGATTGTTTAAATCTTTGTTTATAAATGGGTTTAGATTTGTGTGTTTTTGTCAAAAAAAAAGCACAAAAAAAGGGCGAAAAATATTCGCCCTTTTTAAATAAAAAATATGCTCTTATTTATTTAATGTTACATGCCCTGTTTTATTCGCTTTCTTACCATCCAGGCCTTTATAAGATATTTTGTATACATAAACACCTACTTCGCATAAAATGTCTTTATACATACCTTTCCAGCCGGTAGTTAGTTCTTTAGAAGAAAATAATTTCTCACCCCAACGATCAAAAATATCCATTGAGAAATCGGTAATATTATATCCTGAAGCAAGGAATTCATCATTAATACCATCACCATTTGGTGTAAACGCATTCGGAACATAAATACTAAAATCTTTGGTCACTTCAATACACATTTCGTCTTTTGCTTTACAACCATATTCATTAACGGTTTCAATTGTATAACAACTGTTACGTTGCGGGAAAACCTGGCTGTTAGGGCAAACACGGCACATGATCTCTTCACCATCTGTCCAGGTTAAGGTTCCGGTACCAGAAGAACTTAAGAACATTGGCTGATCTAAATTTATGGTTGTATCCCTGCCGGCAGTAACTTCCGGATTTGGATTTACTTTTACAAACACTGTATTGTATCCGTTACAATTACCAAAATAAGATACATCTACTGTATATTCAGTAGAAACATTAGGACTGGCAACTACTCCACTACCGTTACCAACATTTAATCCTGTAGTTGGTGTCCATATAATAGTATTTCCACCCCCGGCAGTTAATGTTGTTTTCTCTCCGTAACAAATAGCAACACTTGGCGAAACTTTAGCTTCAGCCATTGGCACAACAATTACTGAATAACTCATTTTTTGAGTACAAATAACTGTACCGCTTTGATTATAACCAACTACTGTGTAATTAGTGTTTACTAAAGGCGAAGCTACCACATTTGAACCTGTTGTAGATGATAGTCCTGCCGAAGGTGTCCATGTAAAATTTGAAGCGCCTGTCACAAAAATCGGTGTTGATTTACCCGCACAGATCTGAGATTCGGGAGAGCTTAAAACAATGGCTGGTGCAGGAACAACTTCAATAAATACACTTGCAGATGCCGTACAAACACCATTAAAACCGGTTATTGTATAAGTAATATTTGATGCAGGTGATGCCTCAACAAATGGTCCTGCATTTGTATTTAATCCTGTTGAAGGAGACCACACATAACCGCTTGCGCCATTTACAGTGATATTGCTTTTATCTCCGCTGCATATAACAGGCTGCGAAACGTTAGTTAATAAATTAGGTAATACAATTACCGAAACCTGAACCACTGCCGAATTTGTACAGCTATTTAAAGAAACAGTTACTGTATAACTTTGAGTTGTAGTTGGTCCTGCTATAACATTTGCGGCTGTAGTTGTATTTAAACCTGTACCTGGCGACCAATTAAATATATTAGCATTTGTGTTTGCAGTTAAACCTATTGATCCACCGTAACAAACTGTTGGCGTACCCGGAGTAATATTAACCGTTGGTATAGGCATTACTGTTAAAGTAGCAGTTTGCGTAGGGCTATTACAACCAACACTTGAGCCCATTACTGAATATACTGTTGTTACAGCTGGATTTGCTACTACTATCGGCCCCGCTGTTGTATTTAAACCTGTTGGTGGGGCCC
Organism: Bacteroidota bacterium; assembly: GCA_013816615.1. Lineage (GTDB taxonomy): Bacteria > Bacteroidota > Bacteroidia > B-17B0 > Aurantibacillaceae > Aurantibacillus. The sequence continues at coordinate 5,550 of JACDED010000131.1, read as the reverse complement.
AAATATATGTTGCAGCACCATTTGCATTAAAAGTAAAGTTACCACCCTGGCAAACACTTGCTGATGGAGGTGCAACAGCTATTACAGGATTTGGTAAAATTGAGAAATTAGAATTTATTGTAGCAGAACAAACTCCGTTTGAACCTATAAGTGTATTTGATGCAACAACAGCATTTGGAGAAAATGGCGCTATTGGTGTTAATACCATTGGTGGCGTATTTTGTGAACTTGTTGCATAATTGTTACTGGTCAATAAAGTATAATTCATAGCGCCCGATGGGGTTAATGTTATTGTATTTGGAGAGTTATTGATGTTTTGAGCACATACTGTTAAACTGCTGTAAGCAATCGATAAAGTTGGGTTTGCCAATACGTTTACACTTGCAGTACCTGCACAGGCACTATTAGGTATTGTAATATTTACAGAGTACAACCCTGCCGTATTAATATTAATAGTTCCGGTTCCCTGACCGGACGTGATACCCGGACCTGACCATAAAATTGTATTTGTAGCACTGTTTGGAGAAACAGATAATACGGCGTTACCCGACATACAGATTGGCGCGGTAATAGTTGGTGTAATAACAGCACCCTGACCTATAACAGTATAAGAATTGGTAACTGAATAACCGGGACAACCACCTGTACAAGTTGTCCAGCTGTAAATACCCGGTAAATTAACTGTAATGGTTGGTGTAAACTGGCCGGCAATAATACCAGGGCCGCTCCATGTATAATTACAGGTTGCTAAAGAGGATGCAGTAACCGCATTTGAAGGAAAACCAATACCACCCGGAATGATCATGGCCACTAAAGGCAATGATGGTACGGTACAGCTTAAGGTGCCTCCGTTTGGTGCAATTGTAGTACCTGTAGGAATTGGAACCGGGCAGCTTGCAAAGTCACTTGGGGCGGCAATTGCAGCCTGCGCGGTAAAAGTAATAGTTGTGTTTCCCGGAATGATTGTACCCGCGTAAAAAGCAGGAGTATTATTACAATGATAGTATACTTTATCACCTACAATAGCAAAACCACCACCTGCGCTGCTTATTGGACTGGCTGCAAGATTCCAGCTGCATTTTAAAACACCATTTGGCCCGTACATGCTTAAAGATTGAGGCGCCGTATTTTTTAAGATAAAAAAGTTACCTGCCATATCACAAACAACATCATATGGTCCACCACCAGCAAAACCAGCAAGTGTTACCAATAATGTACCGGGGCCACTACCATTATAAGAATATATTTGTCCGGTACCACCAACTAAATTGTACATAAAACCACCTCCACAACCAATATTAACAGCAGCGCCGTTTCCTGTATTGTGAGTTGTATTTGTCCAGCCCGCTCCGTTATAATACCAATAAGTACCTCCTGAGGTTGTCCAATAAGTTGGGTTTGGTGCCGGAAAACCTAAATTAGGGCCCGATGCCAAACCTCCTGAACCGGCAGGCAGGTTGTTCATTATTGCTATTGCCGGTCCTGGTAAAGGCACTTGCTGTGACAAAATTGAATTGCCAGAATGAATGTAAATTTGATTGTTTGGACAAGTTGGCGCCTGGCTAAATGCTGCGCAACTAAGTAATACCGAAGCAACTAAAAACAGAATGGAATTTTTCATTTCAATAAAAGTTTTAATAAAATTAACTTTATTTAAAGTGCCTTTTTTTATTATAATTTAAAATCTATAGTATATTTATTGAAAGCACTGATTTAGTGAGTAAACTATATTGTTTAAATCTTTCTGAAAAGCAAACATAAAACAACAAAAAAAGTTTATCAATTTTACACTATGGACCACTACTACCTAGACGAACTTAATCCTGCCCAACGCGCTGCTACCATTGCTACTGAAGGCCCTGTAATGATCATTGCCGGTGCTGGTTCAGGAAAAACCAGGGTTTTAACATATCGCATTGCACATTTAATGGAAAAGAAAGTTGATTCTTTTAACATTTTGGCATTAACTTTTACAAATAAGGCAGCACGTGAAATGAAAGCGCGTATTGCAAAGATCGTTGGCGAAAAAGAAGCTAAAAATCTCTGGATGGGAACCTTTCACAGCATCTTTGCAAAAATATTACGCATAGAAGCAGAAAAAATAGGTTATCCAAACAACTTTACCATTTACGATACCGATGATAGTAAAAGCGTGATCAAGGAAATTTTAAAGCAACTTAATTTAGATGATAAGATATACAAGCCATCTATGGTCTTAAACAGAATTAGTGATGCAAAAAATAAATTAATTTCTGCAGGCGCATATTTAAATAATCCCATAACACAGGCCGAAGACCAGGCAAGCAGAAAACCCATGCTGGGCCAGGTATATCTTAATTTTCAAAAAAGAAATTTTAAAGCAGGTGCAATGGATTTTGATGATCTTTTGTATCAAACAAATGTGTTACTGAGAGATTTTCCGGATGTATTATTAAAATATCAAACTAAATTTAAATACATATTGGTAGATGAGTACCAGGATACGAATTTCTCACAATATGTTATTATAAAACAACTGGCTGCAAAGTACGAGAATATTAGTGTTGTAGGTGATGATGCACAAAGTATTTACGCGTTTCGTGGCGCTAACATCCAAAATATTTTAAACTTCGAAAAAGATTATCCCGATCTGAAAACATTTAAACTCGAACAAAATTATCGCAGTACAAAAACAATTGTAGGCGCAGCAAATCATATTATCGCCAATAATAAAGAGCAATTCAAAAAAAATGTTTTTACAGATAATGAAGATGGCAACAAAATAAAAGTAATTAAAGCCAGTACTGATAATGAAGAAGGACACAAAATTGTAACTTCTTTATTTGAAACACGCATGAACGAAAAAGCAATGAATAGTGATTTTGCAATTCTTTACCGTACCAATGCGCAATCCCGTGCTTTTGAAGAAGCTTTAAGAAAATTAAATGTGCCTTACAGGATTTACGGTGGTGTGAGTTTTTATCAACGTAAAGAAATTAAAGATATTCTTGCTTACTATCGTCTTACCATAAATAATAATGACGATGAAAGTTTAAAACGTATTATTAATTATCCTGCACGTGGCATAGGACAAGGCACTATAGATAAAATAAGTGTTGCCGCCGCAGAGCATGATATCAGTATGTGGACAGTGATAAGCAATTTAAAGGATTTTAATGCAAGCATGGGAATTAATTCCGGAATTGCTTCTAAAATAACTGATTTTGTTGCGCAGATAAAATCATACAGTTTATTATTACCATATAAAGATGCTTTTGAATTAGGAAATCAAATTGCCGTTAACAGCGGTATTGTAAAAGAATTATATACCGATAAAACCCCCGAAGGAGTAAGTCGTTACGAGAATATACAGGAATTATTGAATGGTATTAAAGACTTTGTTGAGCAACCACGTACACCGCAGGAAGACGAGTTGAATGCTGTTATAAAAGCTTCATTACAAAAAGATGATACCAATTTATTTGCAGAAGCATCAGACAATGCAGTAAAAACATTGGATGAATTCATGCAGGAGATTACCTTGATGACGGATAAAGACACGGAGAAGGACGATGAAAAGAATAATGATAAAGTAAGTATGATGACCATTCACGCAGCAAAGGGTTTGGAATTTAAATATGTTTACGTTGTTGGTTTGGAAGAAAATTTATTTCCGTCGCAATTATCATTAAACAGCAGAAGTGATTTGGAAGAAGAACGTCGTTTATTTTACGTTGCTATTACCCGCGCCGAAAAGCAGGCTACACTTAGCTTTGCAACCACACGTTACAAATATGGTAATGTTTTATATTGCGAACCAAGCAGGTTTATTGATGAGATTGACAGTAAATTTTTAGATTATCCTGAAGAAGAATCTATAAATCCTTTTGGAGATAACACTTTTGATAAATTCAGAAATGAGTATAGCGATGGCTCAAAAAAAGAAATTGGTTTTGGGAAAAATAAAAACTTTAATGCGCCTTCAAAACAAGGTTCTACACTAAATTTTAATGCACCGGTTAAAAAAACCATCAGTCTTAATTCAAAATTTGGCAGTACAACATCCACACCCGTTAATCTTGAATTAAACCGCTCCTTACAGCAAGGCGATATGGTAACGCATGAAAAATTTGGTAAGGGCCAGGTTGTGTTACTGGAAGGAGTTTGGCCTGAAACAAAGGCTACTATTCAGTTTGAAAAGGATGGAACAAAAAATTTGCTTTTAAAATTTGCACGCTTAAATAAGCTGTAAATTTCTGTAGCTTTTATTGTTATTTTTTATATCTTTAAAAAACTTAAAATTTTACTGATGATTAAAAAATTACAACTAGTTTGTTTTGCTATTTTTTCTGTTTTTATTATTAACGCACAGGTTGCTCCGGTGGCGGGTTTTAGTTTAAACAGCACGCCTTGCTTTGGTCAACCATTCACACCCATAAATACAACAACAGGCAGTACTCTAATCATTTATCAATGGTCTACATCTCCTACAACATCAACAATTTTACCAGCTTCAACAGCTACAAATCCTACGATAACACTGGCACCAAATAGCAGTTATACATTAACACTAGTGGCAACAAATACAGTTAGTTCTTCAACCTACACACTCGCCATGAATAACTTATCACTGTGCCCAATTTGTTTGGATACTATTCGCATGATAAAGAACATTGATACTTTAAAAACTTACATTGCGCCAAGCAATAGTTTAGTATTGGGTTGTCAAAACGGATTTACGGGTTTTTTAACCGGCACCAATTGTTATAAGGATAAAGAGTTTGCGCAATATTACCCTTCATCTAGTTACAGCAACACACCGTTACCACAAGTAGAAGGTGTTATTGTTCTATTTGACAGCATTGGCACAAGGGGCACTGCAAGCACACAAATTGTTTGCAAATTATACGGAGGTACTGCTGCAAATGGCCCCGGCTCTACTTCACTAATAGGTTCAAAATCGGCTAATTTAGGATCAATAACAGGAGCAACAAATAAAACTGTTACAATAAAATATTGTGGTTCGCCAACCTATACTTTTACAACAACAAAAATCATTCCGTATAAATTTGTTTTTGCAGCACCATTAATTGTACCTGCCAACGGATTTTTTGCCTCTGTGCAAACACCTTATACAATTGTAACAGATAGTATAAAGATATTCTCAAATACCAAAACAAATCTAAGCAATGATTCAAGCAGTTGGGTATTACAGTATAGTAATAACTGGAGAACTTTACGCTATACTAAAAATGCAAAAATACAATTGGCCATTTTACCAATTATTTCCTGCAGACCAATTGTAGGCTTAGAAGATCATAGAACGGAATTTAACTCTAATATTACTTTAATGCCAAACCCAAGTAACGGACAATTTGACCTTGTTTTTACTTTATTGAAACAGGAAAATGTTACAATAAAAATTTCTGATCCTTTAGGAAAACTTATCTCTACCGACAGATTAGAAAATGTTGGCAATAATCTTATTAATATAGATCTGCGAAACAGGCCAACAGGAATTTATTTTATCGAAGTAAGTAACGGCAATGAAAAAGTAGTAAAGAAGATGAT
>JACDED010000130.1 GCA_013816615.1 Bacteroidota bacterium | reverse complement strand
ATATACGGACAGGCCTCGGGGGGAAGCACGCCTTACACCTACACTCTCACAGACCTCTCTTCTAACACTACTACAACCCTCCAATCTCCGGGGGGGATGAATAGTACGCCAACATTAACTTCTACTACTCAATACACCATATCGGTAATGGATGCTAATGGCTGTCAGAACGGACCGCAAATGATTGTGGTAAATGTAAGGCCGGCTCTTACTGCAATTGGCACTACTTATACAAGTTGTGCAACACATACAGTAAACATGGCGCCAATGATTACAAGCGTTGGTAACGGCGGACCATATACTTATAACTGGACAGGTGGCGCAACAACCGCCTCGAACATAGTTACTGCAAACTATCTGGGAAACAGCCCGGGTTTAAATCCTAATACCTATACGGTTACTATTAATGATGGTTGTTCAATACCAGGTACGTTTGCTACATTTAGTGTATATGTTAATCCATTACCGGATGCAAGATTTACACCAACCTTAAGCCAGGGTTGCGCACCATTAACAGTTGTGTTTAATGGCATTGGCGATTCAACTACTACAAATAGCAATCCTTTCTTTTGGACGTTTAGTGGTGGAACAGAACCTTCGAGCCCTATATTGAATCCAAAAACAATTGGTTTTCCAATTGCAGGTAGCTATTCTTTAACGTTAACGGTTACTAATAAATACGGCTGCCAACAATTAATTGCTCAGCCAAAAGTTGTAGATGTTTGGCCGGTACCGGTTGCAGGATTTTTTGCAGATCCGGGAAGCGCCAGCTTAATGGAACCTACTATTCATTTTACAAATACATCTACCAATGCAGCAGCATATGTATGGGATTTTGGAGATTACAGCAATGCAAACACCAACACGGCCACTACCATGAATGCAAACCATTTATATAGTTATATAGGTGTGTATCAAATTTACCTGGTAGCTATAAACGCTAAAGGCTGTAAAGATACCGCAACCGGAACTATAGAAATTACACCGGATATGGGCGTATATATACCAAATGCATTTACACCGGATGGTAACGGGCGCAACGATGTGTTTTTCCCTTATGGTTATGGTATCAGCGAAGACAAATACAAAATGGAGATCTATGATCGCTGGGGTGAATTGATCTTTACTTCCACTGAATTTAAAAAAGGTTGGGATGGAACAGTAAAAGGCTCTGAAACAATTGCGCAGGATGGTGTTTATATTTATAAGATCATGATCACCGATCTTGAAAATAATAAAAAGAATTATGTGGGGCATGTAACACTGATCAAACAATAATTTTAGTTCTTAATAAAAAACAAAAAAAGCCTTTCGTAACTGGAAGGCTTTTTTGTTTAGATTTTATTTTAGCCGGCCCTCAAATTCGCTGGAAGTATCGTAAATAATAAAACTATTGCAAAAAACAAGCAACAAATCTCCCGATAATGAAATGGGTTGCCGGAAAAACTCGACAGAATTTAATCGGGGAACAAGTGCTATATTACAATTTTGATATGAATTATAGTTGCGCCAGCGATTGAGTATAAAGCCTTGCGCCAAATTTTGCTTAATGTTTGCGGAGCGAGGAAGCGACCGGCAGGAAGCTACCACAGCCCGACAAACATTTGCAAAATTTAGCAGGCTTGAAAGGAAAGCGCGTAAGGCGCCAAACAAATAATTTAAAAACTATACTTTTGAGGGACAACTGCTCATACAATACAAACTTTACCTAAAACAGCATTATTTTTTACCCGCAACTTTGATTATAGGAAATTATTCGTTTAATTTAATATAAATAAAATCTTGCAGGCATGAAAAAAAAAATACATTTAGTATTAATAACATTTCTTTTATTAATTGGTAAAGTAGGTTTAGCGCAAACACATAAAAGCATAGAGCAAATAATAACACTTGCTCCCGGAGAGATACAAAACCGTGGTTGTGCCACACAAGTTCCAACACAACAATGGGAAGCGCAGTTTCAACAACTCGTAACCCAATATTTACAGCAAAATCCTGAACAGGCTAAAGCTATGGCTAACTCAGCAACCATGTCGGGGTATAGCATCCCGGTTATTATGCATGTAATTCATGGCGGCCAGGCAGTGGGCACATATCCAAATTTAGCGCAGGCACAATTGGTATCGCAGGTAACTGTATTGGATAATGATTTTTCGGGTATAGGCCAAAACATTGGCAATTACCCGGCAACCGCGTTTCAAAATTATGCTACCAATGCGCTTATTGCTCCCGCAAGTAAAGACGCCAGCTTAAGAATTGCAATTGCTAATTGTAATATCAATTTTTGTTTAGCAACAAAAGATACCCTAGGTAATATTTTAGCAGAGCCCGGTATTCACAGGGTAAACTATAACTCTTTACCGGCAACCGCAAATCCGTCTAAAGATCCTGCCGCAACTAATTATAATACACAAACTCTTTTTGTGAATTTTATGAATAGCTATATAAAACCAAACACCATCTGGAATGTAGGTAAATACTTAAATATCTGGGTAACCGACAGGCAAAATGCAACGGGACTTTTAGGTTATGCTACATTTCCGCCTTTAAGCGGACTTAGCGGCATACCGGGAGGCGTTGGGACTGCAACCAGCGATGGCTTTTGGAGTTGGGCCCGTTCATTTGGCTCAAGCACAATTTTTCCGGGTGGAACTTACGCAGCCCCCTATGATAAAGGCAGAACCTGTACACATGAAATTGGCCACTGGTTAGGCTTACGTCATATTTGGGGAGATGGTAATTGCGTTACAGATTATTGTAATGATACACCTCCCGCAAACGCCAGTAATGGCGGCTCTCCTGCGTATCCCCTGGATGCGAACTCCTGCAGCTCTGCCTCGCCGCCAAACGGCGCTAACGGAGAAATGTTTATGAACTTTATGGATTATACAGATGATCTTGCCATGTATATGTTTACCAGCGATCAACGTTTGCGTGCGCATGTAGCAATGGCCAACAGCCCCTACCGTAAATTTTTAGGAACACATGGGCTTTGTAATTTACCGGCACCACTTTCTTATTTTTCTGTAACACCAAATGCAGTAAGTGTAGGCGCAACATTAAACGTGGGCGATCTTTCTTTAAATGTACCAACATCCTGGTCGTACACCATGACGGGTGGAACGCCTGCAACATCAAGCGCGCAAAACCCTACAGTGAGTTATGCCAGTGCAGGTGTTTACACCATATCTATGAGCTGTAGCAACGCAGCGGGTACAAGTACAATAGCTGTAAAAACAGTTACTATTAACCAAGGCCCCGCGTTTACACTTACATCAACGCCATCTGCAACGGTGTGTGCCGGAAACAATGTAACCATTACACCATCGGGTGCAACAAGCTATACATTAGTAAATAACGGTGCAACCACAGCCCCTTTTATAGTTACACCGGCGGCGGCAACTATTTATTCGGTTTCTGCAACCACATCGGGCACCAATACCTGTAAGCGCACGCAAACATTAAGCATTGCTATCGGATCTATAAATATTAATATTACACCGGCATCACCAAGTGTGTGCCCCGGCCAATCGCTTACTCTAACAGGCAGCGGTGCTACTACTTATACCTGGAACACCAGCCCTAATACCGCGGCCATTACAGTTACCCCTGCAGCAACAACAGTGTATACAGTAAGCGGCACCAACGCGGGGTGCAGCGGCACAAAAACCGTTCAGGTTACGGTAAACCCTTTACCTACTGTTACAGTTAATAGTGCCACAATTTGTCCTTCAGGCACAGTGGCGTTGGTTGGTAACGGCGCTACTACTTATTCGTGGAGTACTACTGCCACAACACAAACACTAATTGTTTCGCCGGCTGTAAATACAAACTATACGGTTACAGGCACAAGTGCTTTAGGCTGTAAAGCCTCTGCTGTAGCAAGTGTTGTTACAAGCGGTTCTTTAACTATTAATATTACGGCGAGTCCAACTATTGCTTGTGCAGGCCAATCAAGAACAATAGCAGCTACCGGTGCTACCACCTATACGTGGAACACAACAGCCACCTCATCCTCTATAATCGTAACACCATCGGTGACCACAACGTATACCGTTAACGGCAATACCGGGTCCTGCGCGGGTTCAAAAACAATAAGCGTACTTGTAAATGCCAACCCAACAGTGGTGGCCACAACCGGTGCCGCTTCGGTTTGCGCAGGAAGCTCTACTACAGTGAGTGCAACAGGCGCTGTTTCTTATACCTGGATGCCGGGTAATTTTGTTGGCGTTACTTATAGCGTTACGCCCGCTTCCAACACTATTTATAGTGTTACAGGAACCAACGCAGGCGGTTGCACCAACACCACAACCGTTAGTGTTTTTGTGATCACACCACCAGCGGTAACCTTAACAGTTAACCCGCTGGCTATTTGTGCAGGCAGTACAAGTACCTTAACGGCATCAGGCGCTACATCCTACACCTGGAGTGTTGGCGGAACAGGCACCGTTAAAACGGTGACACCCACAGGCACAACGGTTTACACTGTTACGGGTACAACAGGTATATGTTCGGGTATAAAAATGGTTACGGTTACTGTCAATCCAACACCAACAGTATCTGTTAATAATGCAACCATTTGTCCCGCAGGTACTGCTACTTTAGTTGCGGGTGGCGCCACTACTTACTTGTGGAGCACAAGCGCTACCACATCAAGCATAACAGTTTCGCCGGCATCAAACATAACGTATACGGTAACAGGCACAACTCTAGGTTGCAGCAATACCAAAACCGTTAGTGTTACTATTGGCAGCGGTATAAGTATAAATGTTACGGCCAGCCCATCGTTAATTTGCGGCGGTGGCTCCAGCACTATTAACGCTACAGGCGCTACATCCTATACCTGGAGCACAGGCTCTAACGCCACAAGCATAGTAGTTACACCTGCGACCACAACCAACTATACGGTTGGCGGCACAAGCGGGGTTTGCTCAGGCACAAATGCTATAACCGTATCTGTTAACAACACAGCTGTTACAGCAGCAGCCGGCGCTAATCAAACACTGTGTATAAGCAACCCAACAACTGTTTTAGCGGGCAATACACCAACCGCCGGTTCGGGTAACTGGAGCGTATTGGTGGGTTCAGCTACTATAGTAAGTCCATCCTCACCTAATAGTGCTGTAAGCGCATTAGGTACCGGTACAAACATTTTACAGTGGACGGTTAACAACGGCCCATGTTCTAACAGCTCGGTGGTTTATATTTACGTGAACGCATTACCTACTACGGCAAATGCAGGCCCCTCACAAACGGTATGCATCAACAGCACTAACTTAAGCGGCAATTTGGCAACCGTTGGTACAGGTGTTTGGTCACTGGTATCCGGCAGCGGTTCAATTACCAGCCCTAATTCTCCAGGCTCAGGTCTAAGCGCTTTAGGTTTAGGTACCACTATTTTTCAATGGACCATCTCGAACGGCGTTTGCCCGGCATCTACATCCACCGTTGCAGTAACAGTGGTAATTTGTACGGGTTTAGATCCTAAAACAAATAGTACGTACAATGTAATAGTGTACCCTAACCCGTTTAAAGAAGAATTAACTATTAACGCTGCTGAAACTATAAAAGTGCAGGTATTTAATACACTTGGCCAACTGGTAATTGTAAAATTAATTAACGGTAGCGGCACTATTAATACAACAGAGTTAGCCAAGGGTGTTTATTACATTATCGTAAAAGGAACGGGAAGCAAGACCCTGAAAATAATTAAGGAATAGTTTTTATTACACATACAAAAAAGGATCCTGATTATGAAATAGCCGGGATCCTTTTTTTGTAAAATAATAAGATCTATTCTTTAATAATTTTTTTAGTGGCAATAACGGTAGTGTTATTTAATATGCTTAAAAAGTAAATTCCGGCGCTTAAATTTTCTATGTTTAATTGCGCTCTATTTCCATTAATAACCTCTTCCGAAACAATTTTACCTAACGGGTCGCAGATTGACAACTTATTAATCTTACTTAGGTCTGTGTTTTCGGATAAAAGGATATTTATAAGAGTATTAGCCGGGTTAGGAAAAACAGAAACTGTAAGTAAAGCACTGTTTTCTTTAACACCATTGGGCTCCTGCCCCAGCTTTAATAAAAAGGCATCAGAATTGGTAGAAATACAGGTTAAATTAACAACCGCTGCGGAGGCATCAAAGTCTACTGTTTTATTAAATTCGCCCGTAACATAAATATTGTTAGCCGCATCTATGGCTATTGCTATAAATGAATCGCTCAGCGGGGCTCCATAACTTTGCACCCAAACAAAATTACCCGCGGCATCTAACTTTAATATAAAGCCATCGTAATTGCCTGCTGATGTATAGTTTGCGATACCTGCACCCGGATCAAAATCTACTGTTAATAGATAAATACCCGTAACATATAAATTACCAGCTATATCTGTTGCAAGAAAAGTAGAGTAGGCAGCAGTTGAGTTAATGTTTTTTGCCCAAACAAAATTGCCCGCAACATCCAGCTTTAAAATATAAAGATCATCAGAGCTACTTGTAAGCATATTGGTAGGGGGCCCGGGATTAAAATCAATAGTGCCTATAAAGTTACCGGTAATATAAATTTCACCCAGGTTGTTTTGCGTCATTTGATAGGCGTTGGAATTTGAATTGTTGCCAAAGCTATTACCCCAAACAAAATTTCCTGCAGCATCGAGCCTTAATACAAACACATCCCACGCACCGGCCGAGCTTACATTATAGGTATTAATACCGGGGTCAAGATCAAGCGTTCCATCAAAAGTGCCTCCAAGAGATACCTCGCCCAGCGCGCTTACAGTAATATTTGCCACGTCAGCATAAGTTAAGCCTTCAATTTGTTTGGCCCATAAAAAGACGCCGTTCGAATTTAGTTTAGAAATATAAAGGTCTTCGCCGCCGGCCGAGGTTAAATTAAAAACGCCAGGGCCGGGATTAAAATCTACCGTTGTAAAAAAATAACCTGCCGTGTAAATATTACCGGCGGCATCAACACAAATACCATCGGCCCTGTTATAACCATTGCCATTCATACTAACAGCCCATAAAAAATTGCCGTTGCCATCTAATTTTAAAACATAGCTTTCGTTGCCACTTGCTGCACTAAAGGTGTAAGAAGTTGGACTCGGATCTACATCAATAGTGCCCTGAAAAATACCGGTAATGCAAACGTTGCCCAACGCATCTACAGCAAGTGCGGTGCCCCATTCATTAGAGGTGCCACCAATACTTCTTGCCCAAATAAAATTGCCATTGGGGGCAGTTTTTGTAATGTAGGTATCTGTGCCGCCAGCAGCACTAAGTGTAAATGTACCACTGCCGGGGTCAAAATCGGGTGTGCCCTGAAACCAACCAAGAGTGTACACATTACCCCCAGCATCTAATGCAATAGATTTACCCCTATCTGTTAATGTATCACCAAGGCGGCTCGCCCATTGAAAAGGCGGAGCCTGTGATTTTGCCAGCAGGGTAATAATTATAAGGCAAAAAGTAAGAAAGTGTTTTCTCATAATATTTTTTTTAATAATGAACGCATAAAAATTACAATTATTGTTCCGCATAATTAGCAAAACAATTGCTTTAATTAAGCAGAGTTTTACCAAAACGCATTCACTTTTTATAAGTGGTGCCTGCGTGCGAATAAGTGGTACGACTTTTAAGTTATTAATTAAAGGGAGCGCTTAATTTTTAATAAGTAGTGCATGAAAGGTACAAATTGTGAAAGCGACCTGTTTTAAATGCCTTTTACCTACTGCCAGCAGTAGGTGTTTTTGTGTTTTGTAAAGTATATATTTGAACGATCTTAAATGATAAAGTTGTTTTTTAGGCATTCCCGCTATGCCAATTTAAAATTTATTAAAAATACGTTTAAACACGTATTGTTTGCTTTAATTAAAGTTAATATCCTTGTTGTGTATAAGTGGTATGTACCAAAATATAGTGCAGGTATATTTTTTTAATATAATAAATAAAATTTCCTTGATTATTATTTTTGTATTGTAAAAAAAGAAATTATCTTTAATATCCCGTATGAAATTTATATACTGTGTTTTATTTTTTATCGCATTTAAGGTTACTCTTCAAGCGCAATTTATTGAAGAGACAACTGCACCTATCAATCTACTTAATGGAGGTAGTCAGGGACAAAGCAACCCTGAAATTGATCGTATCATCTCAATCGTAAATACAGTAGAGAGTAAAAATAATTTTATTGACCAATTAAATCCTGACTCTAACGTAAGCCTTCCATTTGGAATTGCAAAACAAATTGGAGCTGTGCGTTACACTATAGCTGTGGACTCAATGAGGTTTTTGTCAAATGGTGCATATTTTAGCGCTTTTGCTAGCATTGATTTTCCTGGGACTTTGAAAAAATTATGTTTTAGAGGTAGCAATATAAAATTTAATCCTAAAGGAGTAGTTGGTGGAGAGCAAGCAAAATTGTATTTAGCCAGTGATCATTTAATTTCTATCAACTCAACTGTAAGTTTAAAACTTTTGGGAAACGGACAAAACTGGGTTGAATGGGACTGTAATGGTTTTAAAGCAATTAATCTTGTTGGAAATTTTATATTTAAAAAAGGCAAGCTACTTCCTGATCCTTCTCAAACAGCTGATAGTGTTGTAACAGCATCATTTCAAATTTATACTGAAGACATACATAATTTTATTGCAGGAGTTGATATTACTCCATTTAAAATTAGCGGATTAAATGATTGGGGATTTAAAGTTACTAATGCAATAGTTGATATGAGTGAATTGAGTAATGCCAATACGATGATCTTCCCCTTAGGATATCAGAACCCAAATTTGGTAACGCCGAACATGTGGACAGGCTTTTATTTGCAAGCACTGAAAATAAAACTTCCAAAAGAAATATCGAAAGCAGGAACACGAACAGAAATTAATGTAAATAATCTTTTAATTGATAATACAGGAGTTAGTGGACTTTTTAAAGTGAACAATATTGTTGCTATGAATGAGGGAAGCATGAATGGTTGGAACTTTGCCATTGATGAGATTGGTGTTGGTTTTACATGTAATCAATTAACAAGCGGGAGCCTTAAAGGAAGAGTAAATATTCCTATTATGGATAGCGCACAAACTTTACAGTATAATGCGAGTGTAAACTATAACCCAAACATAAATGATCTGGATTACAGTTTTATTATTAATCCGGTTTCAAATATCAACTTTAATGTTTTTTCCGCAAACGTGAGTTTAAATAATAATTCTAATATCAGTATTGTAAAATCAAACGGAACTTTTAAGCCTACAGCAACATTATGTGGACTTATGGCTTTTAATAATTCTAAGTTTGATTCCAATGGAGGAAAATTGGCTTTTCAAAATGTTGTTATAACGAGTCAATCGCCATATATAACAAACGGTGTTTTTACGCTTAATAATATTAATGGTGGTCAGACTAGATCCAGCCATTTTCCAATAAGCATTAATGATATTACATTTGGAATTAATCAAGGCGCTCCTGTTTTTGGTTTTAGCGTTATGTTGAATTTGTCTGATCAAGCCAGTAACTGTTTAAGTGTAGGAACATCAATTTTAATAAAAGGGAAAATAGAAACGAACCAGCAATCATATCAAGGCGACTTTTCAGTTACACACACTAAAACCAAATGGAAATTTGATAAAGTAGTAATAAATGGAGTAAGCGTTGATATACAAACAGCTCCTTTTACACTTAATGGAACAATCTTATTTAAAGATAATGACCCTGTTTATGGGGATGCTTTTTTTGGAACACTAAATATGTCTATTGCTAATATAATGGCTAATCCTGCCAGTATAAGTGTTTGTTTTGGCAGCTTACCAACCTATAGATATTTTTATCTGGATGCTAAAGTGCCGGTGGCATTTAATTTAGGAAATATTCCGGTAAAAATCACAAGATTAATAGGTGGATTATATTATCATATGTCACCAAATAAAAGTAGTGAAGCTGAATTTATTGGCCTTGCGCAAAATTTTAGTGGTGTAGCAGGTAACGCATTAGTTTATGTTCCAAATACAAACGTATCGGTTGGTCTAAAGGCCGGAGTCAGTTATGAATTTTCGGCAAATGAAGTTCCTTATAATGGAGATCTTATGTTCGAAATTAATTTTACTAATTCGGGAGGTCTGGGAGTTGTTAGTCTTTCAGGCGATGTTTATTCAATGGTTACAACTGCTCAAAGACCTAAGGCACCGGTTAAAGGAAAGATGGTAATGAACTTTGACGCACAAAATAAAATCTTTGATGCGCTCGCCGCAGTTACAATTAATTCTTATCAAATGATTACTGGCACTGGATATTTTAAAATACACATCGACCCGCAAATTTGGTATTTGTGTGTTGGAAAACCTTCAGCACCTAACAATATTAATTTTGCTGGGTTAGTAAATATGCCATCCTATTTTATGGTTGGTAATTCCATTGAGCCACCAATGGCTCCGCCAAGTTCAATTTCTTCTTTATCTGGCTTTTCTTCTTTCTATGGTAATCGAAATACTACGCAATTACAAAATGCGGGAGGGTTTTGCGCTGGGGCAAAAATAACTTCAAGTCTTACTAAGTCATTTCCGGCTGTTTTTTTTAATGTTACGGCAGGCTATACTTTTGAATTAGGTTGTGATATGATGATGACAAATTATGGAGAAAACGCTAACTGCTCTGGTGATAATAACAAAATTGGCATGAATGGTTGGTTGGCCGAAGGGAGTATGTATTTGGCTATGAATGGTGGAGTCAGCATACATGGTTCATATAAATTCCCAAATGATTGCCCAAAATCTTACGAGACTCATCTTATTTGTGGTCCAGGACATTGTTGTTGTGTTGGAGTAACTGTGCCATGTATATTTAATGGAGGATTTGACATTACTGTTTTTAACGCTGGAATAAATGCTGTCGTTGCTGCTAAAGGACCCAAACCAATTTATTTTGAAGGAAATATAAATTGTAATTATACTATTTGTAACGGTGTAAGCGGCACTTTCCCTTTTGATTATCAATATGGAACAAATTGTAACCCGGTTGCGAACTAAAAATGAAAAACTTATTTTATATAATAACTTTATTTTTTACAATCCCTTTTTCTACAATTGGACAAGAAAGCATGCAATTGATCGAGAAGCATTTTGTTAAAGAAAATAGAATCATTTTTAGAATTGTACCAACAAGCAAAAACATGTTTGAACTAATTAAAACCAATTCAATAAAAGTAACAAGGTACGATTTAAGTAATAATATAATATCAAACGAGAAAATCATAGAACCTATGCTAAATCCATATTGGGAAGCAGACACTCTAAACTGGATGCGCTTAATAAGAAAAGATAAAAATAAAGCGGGATTTATATATAATGCAATTTTTCAAAAAAAATCCGATCCAAAGCTAACTGTACAGCAAAAAGATAAACAAGAAAAAATGGTTTATGATCTGATGCTTTTATCTTGTGATTTTGATTCGGAAATTGCAAAAGCATGTGGTTTATTTTTTATTGATAGTACAATTGTAAAAGGCACTATTTACAAATACAGTTTTTCTGTTTATGCAAACCCAAAAAGCCTCATTACGAATGAAAAATTAAGCGTAAATATTAACACTTCTTTAGTTTCAAATAATAAACAGATAGAAAATTTGAGTTGCAAGAGTAAAAATAAAATATCCGCCTTAAAGTGGAAAGCCGTAGATTATAAAAGCGATTATTCGGGTTACTATGTTGAAAGATCAGAAGACAGCATACATTTTAAAAAAGTAAACAAAGCTCCTATAATTTTATTGAGCACTCAATTTGAGAAAAATAAAGAATACATTTTTTATAACGATACAATGCCCGAGGTAAACAAAAAATATTTTTATCGGATAAAAGGAATCAATTTTTTTGGCGAAGATTCTTCACCTTCAAATATTGTATCTGCATATTGCTCGCCAATAATCAATTCGATTCCTTTAATAGATAGTATAGTTGTGGTTAAGAATAGGGAAGTTAAAATTCGCTGGCGTATGGAGGATAAAAAGGAAACAAAACTTCCTAAAACATATGTTTTAATGCGTTCTGAGAAAGATAATGGAATTTATAAGATTTTATTTGCGTCAAAAGAAATATTAGAGTATACAGATATAAACCCAACTAGTAGCAACTTTTATAAAGTTGGTGCAATTACTATTAATGGAGATACTATTTATTCGTATTCACGGATGGCTACTATTATTGATACTATACCCCCAACAGTGCCAATAGATATGAAAGCAACGGTAGACGCAAAAGGCAATGTAACTATTTGTTGGAAAAAAAATAAGGAACAAGACATGCAGGGGTATAAATTATTTAAAGCAAATGCTCTGAGTGAAGAGTTTGTACAACTCAATAACAAATTTATTAATGATACCTTTTATAGGGTCAGCCGTAAAAGTTGGGGAGCAGGGTAAAAATAGTTAGCTTTCGGTTCACTAATCCTTAAAGATATCACACACGATTTTATAGAAAACGTATTTCCTTCGGAGCTGATGGAATACTTTGAGA